>NZ_DAINOE010000002.1:0-89977 GCF_036735525.1 Arsukibacterium sp.
ACGGCCGATTATTGCCATGTCTTCTGACGATGTTCAGGCCGAAGGATTTGATAAAGTGTTCCTAAAGCCTTTGAATTTTCAACAACTCAGGCAATTTTTACAACAATTAGATGTGGTCCCTGTACTTGATCTAGGATTAAGCGAAGAACTCATTCAGTTGTTTTATCAAACATTGGCGCAAGACACAGCTTCGGCTATAAATGCGTTGCAACAAGCCGATTGGCAAAGTATGGCTCGAATTGCTCATAAGGTTAAAGGAGGAGCCGCTAGTTTTGGCGAATTAACACTAAGCAACCTGGCTAATGATCTGATGCAGCTGCTGAAAAGTCCGGTAACAGAACACACTAAACAACAAGCAAGCCAACATTTTGTATCTACTTTACAGCAGGTTGGGAGCCAGGTTCATGGCTGAGAAAAAAATACTGTTAGTAGATGATGTTGATTACAGCCGGCAATTACTGCGAAACAACATTATTGCTCTAAGTAATGAAGGTCAGCTCAAGCAACGTCAGTATAATTTTTACAATGCCAGTTGTGCCAGTAATGCGCTGAGTATGTTTAGTATGCAAAAGCCGGATCTGATATTTTTAGATATCGAACTACCTGATTGCTCCGGCCTTGATTTATTGGAAAAATTTAAAAAGAGCCGGCCAGAATGTATTATTATTATGGTCAGTGCCAATAGCACTCTCGAAAATGTACAAGCCAGTCTCAAAGCCGGGGCAAGCGGTTTTATTGTCAAACCCTTTACTGGCGATAAGATATTGTCGGCGCTTAAGTTATTTGAAAGACATTGCCGGATAACAGAGCAAGATTGACCGTGTTTGATACTGGTCAACACCAGCAATTATTTGCTATGGTATAAGATGTAAACCGGAATAACGATAAGGACTCACCATGCGGCGTATTGCCCTTTTATGTTCATCCCTGCTTATGCTGGGCGCCAGCAACCAGCTGTTGGCAGCAGACTTTCACCAGGTACCGGTTCCGGCGGATGCCCGAGAATTTGCCCGGCTTGATACCAAACTACCTGCGGTGATGAGCTATTTCAGCCAGCAATCTATGCCAGCATTACAACAATATTATCAACAGCAGTTAGGCTCGCCACGCAATACGCAAATGGTACATGGCCGCTTAAATCTGTACTACAGTGTTGGCCAACGCTCGGTGCGTATTTTGATTTCTGAGCAGCAAGATTGGCGTCAGGTTGATATCATGGTTGAATAACCAGGCTCAAGGCCTGGCCATCTGCAGCACTACCCTGCGGTTTGTGGCCCGGCCCAAACTGGTTTCATTGGAAGCCACATGCCTACGCTCACCATAGCCGTCTACCCGCACTTTATCCTCAGTTACCCCGGCATCCAGCAACAAAGCCTTTATTTTATTAGCGCGACTAAGTGACAGTTGCTCATTCATCCAACGACCACCGAAACTGTCGGTATAACCTTGCAGTTCTATATAGTCGATATCTGGATCGTGTTTAAGGTATTCAGCAACCTGAGATAACCTACGGCGAGACTCCCGGGTCAACTGATCGCCGCCACTTTCATAACTCAGTACAATAAAGGCAATATCTTCAAAGCTGTATGGTAATAAATTAGCAATACACTGATTAAACTGATGATAGCTGGAGGGAAACTGCACCGGATTTAACGCCGCAGCAATACGATCATAGGGGCTGTACCAATCGGCAAAATAAAACGTTGGGCTAAAGCCCTGCTCCAGCTCAGTCAATAAGGTCCAGGCGGTTTTTTTCGGGAGATCACCATTAAACTGTTTTAACAGCTTCATGCTGGCCACGGCTTTACTCGGCTCACCGGGGCGCCACTGTGGCGGTACAGACAGCACTTCTGCCAAGCCGTAGTGATCGGGCAGCCGCAGCATTTTTAGCTCAAAATCAATATTTAATGCCCGGTTGGCGACACTAGTGAAGACCGCGGTACCAAAGTTTGGAATAACGTGTTCCAACCGGCATTGGATTGGAGTAGCACTACTGAGTTGCCACTGCGATTGTTGCAAAGTGGCAGAATATTGACGCAACTGCGTCGGGCTGGCCGACAAAGTCCAACTGCTAAGCAGCAACAGCAGCGTAAGGCTGCCAAGGGTATTCACTTGCATCTGTCTATCCTGTGCTAATGAAAATGGCCTGTATCAACAGGGAAGTTAAAATATCTAAGCAAGCACTATGCCGAAAGCAAGACGGCGCAGGCTTTTTTTGGCATACTAGCGCCGAATTCTGATAATGGTTTGATTATGACAGCTCCTTCATCTTTATTGTCGCGGCGTTTTCGCGGCTACTATCCTGTAGTTATCGACGTGGAAACGGCAGGCTTTAATGCCACTACCGATGCGTTGCTGGAAATTGCTGTTAATTTACCGACGATGGATGAACAGGGCCAGTTGCAGCCCGGTGAAACCCTGCATTTTCATATCGAACCCTTTGAGGGCGCTAACCTGGATGCCAGCTCATTGGCCTTTAACGGTATTGACCCTTTTAACCCTTTACGTGGGGCAGTGCATGAGCGTGAAGCCATTACAGAAATTTGTAAAGCAGTGCGCAAAGCACAAAAGGAAGCAGGTTGCCAACGCTCAGTCATAGTGGCGCATAATGCTACCTTTGATCAAAGCTTTGTTAATGCGGCTATCGCCCGTCTCAATTATAAACGCTCACCGTTTCACGCTTTTGTGTCTTTTGATACCACCAGCTTGTCGGCACTGGTACTGGGGCAAACCGTACTCGCCAAAGCCTGTCAGGCAGCGGGCATTGAATTTAACAGCAAAGAAGCGCATAGCGCCTTGTATGATACTGAGCGTACGGCAGAATTATTTTGTTTTATGGTCAATCGCTGGCAGCAACTCGGGGGCTGGCCATTGCCCGTTAGTGCAGATGACTCGGATGCTGGAGACAATGAAAATGCTGATGAGATTGCCACCGCTTAAAGGCCGCAGCTCGGATCACCAGACCAGCAACGCCGGCCTGGTGTCATATCAAAGATTACTCAGCCGTGGTGTCAGGCTGATGACGGGCAGCAGCTTCTTTGATAATAGGTTGCAACTCACCACGCTGAAACATTTCCAGCACGATATCACAACCACCAATTAACTCACCTTCTACCCACAACTGCGGAAAGGTTGGCCAGTTTGCGTAAGCCGGCAATTCAGCGCGGATATCCGGATGCTGCAGTATATCGACAAACGCAAATTGCTCACCACAGGCAATCAGTGCCTGTGAAGCCTGCGCAGAAAAACCACAGCTGGGGAATTTAGGCGAACCTTTCATAAAGAGTAATATTGGATTTTCGGCAATTTGTTGCTTAATTTTATCCAGCGTTTCCATAATAACCTCGTCGATGACATGTAATTTAGCTATTTTACCGTGTTTAGGCCGCAGTTACACTTGAGATTTCAATAAAAATCCCCACTAAGCTATAAGTCGTGCTTGCCTTGGCACAAACCGAAGCAGGCTAAACATCGTATAATAACGTTAATAGCCAGAGTACAGCTTGAACAGTACAGCTTAAACTTGAGTATTTTAGTCAGGTTTTGTAATCTGGTTTGTGCAGACACATGACATCACACCAATGGAGATCAACAATGGCCTTTGAATTACCCGCCCTGCCCTATGCAAAAGATGCTTTAGTACCACATATTTCTGCTGAGACGCTGGAATATCACCATGGTAAGCATCACAACACCTATGTCGTTAAACTAAACGGTTTAATTGAAGGCACCCCTTTTGCTGATAAATCTCTGGAAGAGATCATTCGCAGCAGCGAAGGCGGCGTATTTAACAACGCAGCCCAGGTATGGAACCACACCTTTTACTGGCACTGTTTATCTCCAAATGGCGGCAAAGAGCCTACTGGCGCTTTAGCCGATGCCATTAATGCTAAATGGGGCTCATTTGCTGCTTTTAAAACAGCCTTTAATGACAAAGCCGTCAATAACTTTGGTTCCAGCTGGACCTGGTTAGTGAAAAAAGCTGATGGCAGCCTGGACATTGTTAATACCAGCAACGCCGGCACCCCGATTCAAGACGCTGCAGTGACTCCTATCATCACTGTCGATCTGTGGGAACATGCTTACTACATTGATTACCGTAACGCCCGTCCAACCTATCTGGATGCGTTCTGGGCTTTAGCTAACTGGGATTTTGCTGCGAGTAACTTCGCTGGTTAACAGCACTGTTCAGCGCCTTATGGCTACATAACCCGGCAACTGCCGGGTTTTTTCTGCAGTTTAACCGCGCATCACCGTCCGCATTAGTTTACAAAATCTCAATTGTCGGCAGTCATCTCATTCGCTTAAATCCGCGTAATTAAGACTAAACAACGGATTTTTCTGTCAATAAGTTCAGCGAAGCCCCGTTTTACTGTCTAACCTTAAGTTAACAGCTTAGTTTGAATCCCAATGTTAATGGCTGGAGGTGCATATGGGTATTTTTGAGCACTACAAATCGCGCTATGAGGCTAGCAGAGAGGAGGAGTACAGCATTCAGGAATTCCTGGCGCTGTGTAAGGAAGATAAAAGTTGTTACGCCACCGCGGCAGAACGCTTACTAATGGCCATTGGCCAACCTGAACTGATAGATACCGCACAAGATCCAAAATTAAGCCGCTTGTTTTCTAACAGAGTTATCGCCCGTTACCCAGCGTTTCGGGAATTTTATGGCATGGAAGACGCCATAGAGCAAATCGTCTCCTATCTGAAACACTCCGCTCAGGGGCTGGAAGAGCGCAAACAAATTCTGTATTTACTAGGCCCTGTTGGCGGTGGCAAATCGTCCTTAGCCGAAAAACTGAAATTTTTAATGCAACAGGTACCAATTTATTATCTGAAAGGCTCCCCGGTGTACGATCATCCGTTATCCCTGTTTGATGCCGCAGAAGATGGCCAGATTTTGCAGCAGGAATATGGCATTCCAAAACGCTATTTACGCAATATTTTATCGCCCTGGGCCAGTAAGCGGCTACATGAGTTTAATGGCGATATCAGCCAGTTTACCGTGGTGAAAAAATATCCGTCTATTCTTGATCAGATTGCCATTGCCAAAACAGAACCCGGCGATGAAAACAACCAGGATATTGCCGCCTTAGTCGGTAAAGTCGACATCCGCATGTTGGAGCATTTTGCCCAGAATGACCCCGATGCCTACAGTTATTCAGGTGCTTTGTGCCGGGCAAATCAGGGCCTGATGGAGTTTGTGGAAATGTTTAAAGCGCCGATTAAGGTGCTGCACCCATTGCTCACGGCCACCCAGGAAGGTAATTATAACGGCACTGAGGGCCTGGCTGCACTGCCGTTTGACGGCATTATTCTGGCCCACAGTAATGAGTCGGAATGGCAAACATTTCGTAATAACAAAAACAACGAGGCATTTTTAGACCGGGTCTATATTGTTAAAGTACCCTATTGCTTAAGGGTCAGCGAAGAGATGAAAATCTACCAGAAACTGCTGGAACACAGTGAGTTAAATCAAGCCCCCTGTGCGCCTGGCACTCTAAGTGCGCTGGCACAATTTGCCGTGTTATCACGCTTAAAAACCCCAGATAACTCAAGCATTTATTCTAAGATGCGCGTATATGATGGCGAGAGCCTGAAAGATACTGATCCTAAGGCTAAATCTTATCAAGAGTATCGGGATTATGCCGGGGTAGATGAAGGCATGACCGGCCTGTCTACCCGCTTTGCCTTTAAAATTTTATCGCGGGTGTTTAATTTTGACAGTACTGAAGTAGCTGCCAACCCGGTACACCTGTTTTATGTGTTAGAGCAGCAAATTGAACGGGAGCAGTTTGCTGCCGATGTAGCCGAGCGCTATCTGGAACATCTGAAGGGCTACCTGACACCAAAATACATTGAGTTTATTGGTAAGGAAATTCAAACCGCCTATCTGGAGTCTTATTCTGAATACGGCCAGAATATTTTTGATCGCTATGTGATTTATGCCGATTTCTGGATCCAGGATCAAGAGTACCGCGATCCGGAAACCGGCCAGCTGTTTGACCGCTCAGCACTGAATGCCGAGCTGGAGAAAATTGAAAAACCAGCGGGGATAAGTAACCCAAAAGATTTTCGCAATGAAATTGTTAACTTTGTGCTCAGAGCCAAAGCCAAAAACAATGGCAAAAACCCCAGCTGGACTAGTTATGAAAAACTCAGAACCGTTATTGAGAAAAAAATGTTCTCCAGCACCGAAGAGCTGTTACCGGTAATTTCTTTTAATGCCAAAACCAGTACTGAAGATCAGAAAAAACATGATGACTTTGTCAACCGGATGATGGAGAAGGGCTATACCCGAAAACAGGTCAGATTACTGTCAGAATGGTATTTACGGGTACGTAAATCGCAATAACCGCCGGAGGTAGTATGGCGCATTTTATTGATCGCCGGCTCAATGGTAAAAACAAAAGCGCAGTAAACCGACAGCGCTTTATTCGGCGTTATAAGCAGCAAATTAAAAAGGCAGTGTCTGATGCCATTAGCCAGCGCAGTGTCACCGACATTAGCAGTGGTGAAAGTGTCACTATTCCGAAAAAGGACATCAGTGAACCTTTTTTTCACCAGGGAAAAGGTGGTCGCCGGCAAATTGTGCACCAGGGTAATGATCAATTCAGCCCGGGCGACCGCATAAAACGTCCAGAGGGTGGCGCAAGCGGCAGTGGTCAGGGTGATGCCAGTCAGGATGGCGAGGGCGCAGATGAGTTTGTGTTTTCCATCTCCAAGGAGGAATACCTCGACTTGCTGTTTGAGGATTTAGAGTTACCAAATCTGCAAAAAAACCAGCTGGATAAGCTGGTGCTTTACAAAAACGTTCGCGCGGGTTACCGCTCGCAGGGCGTGCCGTCAAATATTGATATAGTCCGTTCCTTACGTGGCTCACTGGCACGTAGAGTAGCGATGCGTGCTGATAAAAAACGTCGCCTGGCCTTATTAGAGCAAGAGCTGGCAGAGCTGGATAAGGCGCCAATAGCCGATGAGCAACAGCGGCACTTATTAACAGAGCAGATCAGCGAATTGCGGCAGCGTATTGCCGCTGTTCCTTTTATTGATAGCTTTGATTTGCGCTTTCGCAATTTTCAGAAGAAACCTGAACCCACATCCAAAGCGGTGATGTTTTGCCTGATGGATGTGTCGGGCTCGATGGATCAAGCGACCAAAGATATGGCGAAACGCTTTTACATCTTGCTGTACTTGTTTTTAAGCCGCAGCTACCGCAATGTCGAGGTGGTGTATATCCGCCATCATACCCAGGCCAAAGAAGTAGACGAGCAGGAGTTTTTTTACTCGCAGGAAACCGGCGGTACCATTGTCTCATCGGCGTTAAAACTGATGCATGATATTGTGACCGAACGTTATGATCCAACGCAGTGGAATATCTACGCCGCTCAGGCCTCAGATGGCGATAACTGGACAGATGACAGCGCGCCCTGCGCTGAGCTACTGGCCAATAAGTTGCTGCCGCTGGTGCGTTACTATGCCTACATTGAAATTACTCAGCGCGCTCATCAAAGCCTGTGGCACGAGTATGAAAAACTGTTGAGCCAGTTTGATAATCTGGCGATACAACCGATCCGCAATGTCAGTGATATTTATCCGGTATTCCGGGAATTATTTAAAAAGCAGGCCGCGTAGGCCCTTGTGCTAAATCTTAGCTAACGAGTGAGGCGATTATGGCCAAAGCAAGCAAACAAGCCAGTCAATGCCTGCCTGACGGGCCAGACTGGAACTTTGAGTTACTGGACGCCTACCATCAGGAAATTGCCCGGGTGGCTGCACACTATCGGCTTGATACTTACCCGAATCAGATTGAAGTGATCACCGCCGAGCAAATGATGGATGCCTATTCCAGCGTGGGCATGCCGCTGGGATATAACCACTGGTCCTATGGCAAAAAATTTATTCAGACCGAGCAGCATTATAAACGCGGCCAGATGGGGCTGGCGTACGAAATTGTGATCAACTCCAACCCTTGTATCGCTTATTTAATGGAAGAAAATACCATTACCATGCAGGCACTGGTGATGGCACATGCCTGTTATGGTCATAACTCCTTTTTTAAAAATAACTATCTGTTTAAAACCTGGACCGATGCCGGCTCTATTATTGATTATCTGGTGTTTGCCAAACAGTACATCAGCCGCTGTGAAGAAAAATACGGTATCAGTGAAGTAGAAGATACGCTGGATTCCTGTCATGCGTTAATGAACTACGGCGTAGATCGTTATAAAAGACCGCAAAAAATCTCGTTAGAAAATGAGCAAAAGCGCCAGCAGCAGCGTGAAGACTATTTGCAGTCGCAGGTAAATGACTTATGGCGCACTATTCCGCGCCAGGCGGCAGCCACCGAGCAACAAAAGCTGCGCTTTCCGGCCGAGCCGCAGGAAAACATGCTGTACTTTTTGGAAAAAAATGCCCCTTTACTCAAGCCGTGGCAGCGCGAAATCGTGCGCATAGTACGCAAAATTTCGCAGTATTTTTATCCACAAAAACAAACTCAGGTCATGAATGAAGGTTGGGCTACATTTTGGCATTACACCATTTTGCAGCACCTGTACGATGAGGAAAAAGTCAGTGATCGTTTCATGCTGGAAGTCCTGCACAGTCACACCAATGTAGTGGCACAGCCTGACTATAACAGCCGCTATTACTCAGGCATTAACCCCTATGCGCTGGGCTTTGCCATGTTTTGCGATATTAAGCGCATTTGCCAGGCGCCAACGGCAGAAGATAAAGAATGGTTCCCGGATATTGCTGGCAGTGACTGGCTGGACACGCTGCACTTTGCTATGCAAAACTTTAAAGACGAGAGTTTTATCAGCCAGTATTTATCGCCCAAAGTTATTCGCGACTTTCATTTATTTGCCGTGGTCGATGATGAACAACAAGCCGCGTTGGAAGTGGCTGCTATCCATAATGCCGAAGGCTATCAACGTATCCGGCAGATGTTGTCGGCGCAGTACAATTTGAGCCAGATTGAGCCCAATATTCAGATTTATAATGTCAATGTGAACAGCGATCGGGCGCTGACCTTGCGCTATATTCCGCAAAACCGGGTGCCGCTGGCAGAGAGTGCCAAAGAGGTGCTGCGCCACCTGCATCGGTTATGGGGCTTTGAGGTTATTTTACAGCAACAGCAAGAAGATGGCAGCCTGACGATCCTCTACCGTTGCCCGGAGCCTGCACAGGTATAAACCAACAGTTTAAGCTCTTGGACAATGTCACTCAGTTAAGCTTCTGACTCTGGCACAAAGCAGCTGACTTTATTACGACCGTCTACCTTAGATTGATACAAGGCTTTATCAGCAGCTTCAATCCAGTTGGTATGGTACTGCATATGCTGGTCGCGCTGTGCCAATCCCAAACTGATAGTGACCTTTAGCTGCTGCTCGTTGTAAGGGATCAGCAACTTTTCCACTTTGCTTCGAAGCCGCTCAGCCAGATAGTTAGCTTGCTCTAAGGTGGTATCGACCAGCAATACTGCAAATTCTTCGCCGCCATAGCGCCCTGCTAAGTCGGTGCTACGCAAGCTGCTACTAATCACCGCAGATACCGCTTTAATGACCGCATCGCCTGCGGCATGACCATAGGTATCATTGACCCGTTTGAAATGGTCTATATCACACATTAATAAAGTGCTGATATGCTGTGAGTAGCGTTGTAAACGGGTGAATTCTTGTTTTAACCCATCTTCCCAGTGGCCGCGATTGCTTAGTTGAGTCAGAAAATCAATCTTTGACAGCTGACGCAAACGACCATTCATCGAGGCCAGTTCCAGTGCACTAACCGCTGCATCTGTCATATCATAAATAATAAAACACAGATGAGTGACATTGCCGCGACTGTCAGTGATAGGAAATATAGTGCTGTTCTGATACATGTAATCAGCACTACCGGTAATGGGCCGATAGTTTTTAAACTTGAAGATATAAGGACGCTGCTCCCAAATAGTAAAAGCCCGGTTTTTCAACAGCATCACCGGATCGCACTTGCGTCTGAGCCAGTCTTCATCAATTTCAGGGAATAAATCAAACAGGTATTTGTCTCGCACCTGCCTTGGCGTTAAGCCACTGTGATTTTCCATAAAGCCATTCCAAACCTGGATGCGGTAGTCACAATTAAGCACCACTAATCCCACATCCACCGTTTGGAACATATCCATTAACCAATGAATTTCTGATACATCTACCTGCGCATTGGACATCGTTATTCTTCCAGCAAAAAGGCGACTTTATAGCTCAGTGTTTTTAAGCTGTCTTCGGTAAATAATAATAACAAATCACAATTTATCTGATGATTTTCAATGCCGTAGCTGAGCTCAATCGCCAGCGTTTTACGCCAGCGCTGCACATTAGCTTTAATCAGTTCACTGACTGGCGCATGCTGCCCCAACACCACAGGGTGGCCCTGGCTAAAACTCATGTCAATTTGCTCGGCTATACCTTTTAACACTGAGCCAATTAAGATATTGGCAACATCCATCAGTAATTCGAGTTCGATTGCTGGTGTCAGCTCTCCCTGGTAATTCATTAAAGTGGCGATATCTTTAAAACTGGAGTCGGTCAAAATTAGCAGGGCTTCGCCTGCGACACCGCCACCAATAAAGCCCTGACAAACAGCCGAAGTGCTGGCTTCACCTTCAATCGAGGCCAGCGCCATATGCAATTCACTGACTTCAATAAGATTAACATTAGGTATAGGCAGCTTAACAAAAACATTGAGCAAGCGCGCTAATAAATCCCCCGCCTGGCCCATAGCGACATTGGTAATTTCCTGAAACACATCGCGCATTTCATTACTAATCTCGACTTTTTTTCGTGCCAGGGGTTCAGCGGTTTTACGATGGGCACTGGGTAACTCTTCTGCACCGACTGATTGTAAAATATGCTCGAGTTTTGCCCGGTCGACCGGTTTTTTAATAAAATCGATGGCACCCAGCGCCATCACCCGTTGATAGGCTTCCGGCTGCACATCACCGGACACCACCACAACCTTTACCGCTAACTCACGCTGTTTTAATTCAGCCAACACCTGATAGCCATCCATGGTAGGCATATTTAAATCCAGAAAAAGCCAGTCGATGACCTTGTTTTGCAAAGTCGCCAGGGCATCTGCACCATGACCGGCAAAACAGATCCCCTGCTGCCACTCTTGTGGTAGTATGCGGGCAAGTTGTTTGCGGGCTAAGTTGGAATCATCGCATATCAGAACTGCGGGCGTCATCAGATCCTCGTTACAAAACAGATATAGCTCATCATAGCCGCTAACCGAGCAGAATAAACCGTTAACCGCAATTTTTTGCTGTTTTTTTCTAAATTTTATGTCGTTATGCTGATTTTGATCAAACAGGAATTCGAAGATGCGCTCTAAAAGCTACTTTTTATCGTCACATTTTGTTGCCATGTTAACCTGCCTGATGGCGTTATTGCTTAGCTCTGATAGTCTGGCCTATGACATTAATCGAGGCCTGACATCCAGGCTCAGCGAAGTAAAGTCGGGTCCGGAGCAGGTGGTATTGTTGGGGCAGACGCAACAAGTCGGGAATAAAGCACCAGCATTTAAAGTGGTGGACAATCAGTTCAGAACTATCCACTCTACTGATTTCGCAGGAAAAACCCTGCTTATTAGCGTAGTGCCCAGCATTGACATTGGCATTTGCTCACTGCAAACCCAGCGCTTTAACCGCGAAGTCGCGCAATTACCGGCTGAGGTCAGGGTCATTACCATCAGTACAGATTTACCTTTTGCGCAAAAACGTTTTTGTCAGGCCGAGCAAATTGATGCGATGCCGGTTCTATCTGATGCGGTATGGCGTGATTTTGGTAGCAAATACGGCTTGCTGATTAAAGATATGGGGATGTTAACCCGAACTATTTTGATTATTGATAATAAAGGTAAGCTGGCTTATAAACAATTAGTGTCAGAGTTGACAGCCGAACCCGACTATGACGAGGCCTTGAGCCACTTGCAGCAATTGTTAAAGCAATAAGCTCCTGCCTATTATTGAAACATAAGGTTCGCGATAAAAAGCATACTATTAAAAAGCCTGGCCCAAAAAACTACGCCAGGCTTTTTTGAAAGCGTTAACTTACCCTAACAGCGTAACTAATTTTGCGCTGACATCATCAACAGCAAGGGTACCATCCAGGTGATGATACTGGGTATTACCTGCATCTGCTTCCTGCCGGTAGTAACCAACCAGTAACTTCGTTTGCTCGTGGTAAATAGCCAAACGCTTTCGAACGGTTTCTTCGATATCATCAACGCGGATAACCAGCTCTTCACCGGTGTCATCATCTTTACCGGCAACTTTAGGCGGATTATAAGTTAAGTGATAAACCCGACCAGATGCAGGGTGCACCCGACGGCCACTCATTCGCTCTACAATGACGTCATCTGGCACATCAAATTCAATTACATGGTCTACCTTAATGCCGTTTTCTTTCATCGCATCAGCTTGCGGAATAGTACGCGGAAAGCCATCCAGTAAAAAACCTTTGGCACAATCTTCTTTAGCAATACGCTCTTTTACCAGACCAATAATCAATTCATCCGATACCAGCTGACCGGCATCCATCACTTTCTTTGCGGCCAGCCCCAGCTCGGTGCCTTCTTTGATGGCCGCTCTTAGCATATCACCGGTCGAAATTTGCGGGATGCCATATTTATTCATTAAAAATTGTGCCTGAGTTCCTTTACCGGCACCAGGAGCACCCAACAAAATTATGCGCATAGCAACACCCTCGTGTTTTGGGAATAATTACTTAGTATTAGGGTTCGGATCTTTACACAATGCGTCATTCGAAACAAGATGTTTGTCGACTGGTGCTACCTGAGGTGGCTATTTCACTCGCCTTTAGTCGATAGCCTTGACTATACAGCCGTTAAGCCCATTTTAAACGGGCTAACAGCTAAAAAGCACAATTTTAATAAGACTTTTGTTACTGCTATCGACTAAAGTTTGTAGCATGTTAAAAAAAAAGCAGCCAGCGGACGCTGACTGCTTTGATTGACAGGCTGTGCATTATTTAGCTAAAGATAACAGCAGGTTGTTTAAGCGGCTAACAAAACTGGCCGGGTTTTTCAGGCTGCCGCGCTCGGCGAGCAGCGCTTGTTCAAACAGCACCTCGGCCCATTGTTTAAAGCGACTTTCATCGGCTTCATCAGCAATATGTTTCACTAGTTGATGCTCCGGGTTCAGCTCAAATATCGGCTTCACCTCAGGCGCTTTCTGGCCAACAGACTCCATGAGCTTGATCATCTGAGTGCTCATATCAAACTCATCGGTAACCACACAGGCCGGGCTGTCGGTTAAACGGTGGCTGACTTTGACATCTTTTACCTGCTCACCTAAGGCCGTTTTAAAGCGCTCGACCACAGATTTAAAGGCTTCTTCGGTTTGCTGTTGCGCCTGTTTGGTTTCATCATCATCCAGCTTGGATAAATCCAGGCCGCCTTTCGCGACTGAGCGCAGTTTTTTGCCGGCAAACTCAGATAAATGCTGTACTAACCATTCGTCGATACGATCTGATAATAACAACACTTCCAGCCCTTTTTTGCGGAACACTTCCAAATGCGGGCTGTGCTTGGCGGCTTCAAAACTGTCTGCCACCAGGTAGTAAATTTCGTCCTGCTGCTCTTTCATGCGGCCGACATAGTCTGCCAGTGACACCTGTTGCTTGCTGTCATCCTGCTCGGTTGACGCAAAACGCAATAAGCCGGCAATTTGCTCTTTGTTGGCATGATCTTCAGCCGGGCCTTCTTTTAATACCTGACCAAATTCATTCCAGAACAACTGATATTGCTCAGTGTCTTTCGCCAGTTTTTCCAGCATCTTCAGGGCACGGCTGGTACAGCCTTTGCGCAGGCTCTGGCTGACTTTAGTGTCCTGCAGGATTTCACGCGACACGTTTAGCGGTAAGTCACTGGAATCCAGCACGCCCTTAATAAAGCGCAGATAGCTTGGCATAAACTGCTCAGCGTCATCCATAATAAAGACGCGTTGTACGTAGAGTTTCAGGCCATGCTTCGACTCACGGTTCCACATATCAAATGGCGCTTTTTTCGGCACATACAGCAAGCTGGTGTAGTTTGAATTGCCTTCAACCTTGTTATGGCTCCAACTCAGTGGCTCACTCCAGTCATGCGAAATATGCTTGTAGAATTCCTGATATTCTTCATCTGAAATATCTGACTTATCGCGCGTCCACAAGGCGGTAGCCTTGTTCACCGGCTGCCAGTGCCCCTCTGTTGCGGCTATGGTTTCGCCGTCTTCTTCACGCTCTGGTGTGCCTTCCTGCCACATCTCCACCGGAATGCTGATGTGATCAGAGTATTTAGTGACAATACTTTCTACTTTCCAGCGCGTTAAAAATTCGTCTTCGCCGTCACGCAGGTGCAATACAATGTCAGTACCACGGCTGGCTTTGCTGATAGGGGTAATGCTGTAATCGCCCTCGCCGGCAGACTCCCACTCTACGGCCGCATCTTCGGCAGTACCGGCTTTACGGGTACGCACTGTCACCTTATCGGCGACGATAAAGGCTGAGTAAAAGCCAACACCAAACTGGCCAATCAATTTAGAATCTTTACTTTGATCGCCCGACAGCTGGGAAAAGAATTCTTTGGTGCCTGATTTGGCAATAGTACCTAAGTGAGAAATCACCTCGGCTTCATTCATACCGATGCCGTTATCACTAATGGTCAAAGTACGCGCTTTTTCATCCAGGCTAATACGCACCCGCAAGTCGCCATCATCCGCATACAGACTGCTGTCTGATAAGGCTAAAAAGCGCAGTTTGTCGGCTGCATCAGAGGCATTAGAGACTAGCTCACGTAAAAAGATTTCTTTGTTTGAATACAGCGAGTGGATCATCAGCTGCAACAGCTGTTTTACTTCCGCCTGAAAGCCATGGGTTTGTTTTTGCCCCGTCTGGGTAGCAGTGGTGTCACTCATTGATAATTCCTCAACCAAATATTGTTAGTGAACAAAGTCGGGCATTACGCCCTGTTACCAGGCAGTATATGGGGAGGGCTGGCGCTAAATTCAAGCGGTCAGATTAAGTGTTTGGGATACAGCGGCCGCTTAAAAACTTTTGCGGCCACTAAAAGCATGGGATAAGGTTGAGCCATCGAGATATTCCAGCTCGCCCCCCACCGGCACCCCTTGTGCCAGACGACTGACGGTGATCTGCTGCTGATGACACAATTCCGCAATATAAAAGGCGGTGGCTTCGCCCTCGACCGTTGGGTTAGTGGCGAGGATCACTTCCTCTATCTGGCCGCTGCGGATAAGCGCAGCCAGACTGTCTAGCCCTAGTTGCTCAGGGCCAACGCCGTCCAGCGGTGATAAATAGCCCATCAAGACAAAATAGCGGCCACTAAAGTGCCCGGTTTGTTCAATGGCCAGCTGATCAGCTGCTGAGCCGACTACACAGAGGATACTAGCTTGCTGGCGCTGTGGGTCGACACAAATCGGGCACAGCGGCAATTCGCTAAAGGTACGGCAACACTGACAATGACCAATCTTTGCCATCGCCTCGGTTAAGGCTGCACCTAATTTAGCACCGCCACTGCGATTACGCTCCAACAGTTGAAACGCCATACGCTGCGCCGATTTAGGGCCCACTCCGGGTAATAAGCGCAGCGCTTCAATCAACTGCTGCAGTAACGGCGTCAATTTTGCCATCTGGGGTGTTAGGCCTTAAAAGGGTAATTTCATACCCGGTGGCAATTGTAAGCCGCCGGTAATTTTTGCCATCTGCTCTTTGTTGTTTTCTTCTACCCGACGCACGGCATCATTAATAGCGGCAGCCACTAAGTCTTCCAGCATGTCTTTGTCATCCGCCAGCAGGCTGTCATCAATACTGATGCGCTTCACATTGTGGTTTCCAGCCATGGTCACTTTTACCAAACCGGCGCCGGCTTCGCCTGTGACTTCCATCAGGGCAATTTCAGCCTGTGCTTTTTGCATCTTTTCCTG
Source organism: Arsukibacterium sp. (assembly GCF_036735525.1). Classification (NCBI taxonomy): domain Bacteria; kingdom Pseudomonadati; phylum Pseudomonadota; class Gammaproteobacteria; order Chromatiales; family Chromatiaceae; genus Arsukibacterium; species Arsukibacterium sp. The sequence goes on from NZ_DAINOE010000002.1 coordinate 15,983, forward strand.
CATGGCTTGCGCCTGCTTCATGATGTTGCCCATTCCACCTTTAAACATAATTTTTTCTCCGGATTAATTACTGGCGACAAGATAAAGTCTTGACCCGCATTTTACAAGCGTTACCCGCGTTAACTGCCTTAGCTAACCTGCAGGCTGTCTGGCAATAAGCTTGCCTGAAACTGTTGTTGTAGCTGCAGAATATTCGGATCCTGCTGCAATAAACGGCTGACATAGTGCCGCCGCTCTTGTTCGATACGCTGCTGAATTGCCAGTGGACTTTGCGCCACCTCGTTCTGGTAGTTAACGGTTATCTGCAGTTGTCGCTGCAATGCCGGCTCAAGCAAACGCTGCAAGGTTAGCCGAAAATCAGGCGTATCTAAGTGTTGCTGGCTGCTGGCAACCGTCAGCTGTAACTGGTTTTGCTGTAACGCCATGGCGCTGTGCAATAAAAATAGCCGCATCAGGCCACCAACCGTTAATTGCTCAATCAGCGCGGCCCAATTATCTACCTCAGCGGCATAACGAATAGAGAAATTCTGCTCATTAATTTCATCACTAAACTCTGCCCGCTCAGTACTCTGATAGACCTGCTGCCACAATGATTCGGTAAGCTGCTGTTGCTCAGCGAAGTCATTATCTGCACTGCTATCAAAACCATCATCTGAGCTGCTATCAAAGGGGTCAATACCTGAGACATCATCGACGAGCTGCTGATTAGCCCTATCAGGCTTAGCAATAAGCACTTCTGCAGCTGGCTCAGGCTGTGATAATGGAGCTGTGTTTATATCTGGCGCATGCTGGATAACTGGCATAGGCTGCGCCAAGGGGCGCTCAAACTTTTTTGCAGGCGGCACTCTTGGCTGTTGTGCTGATGGCGGTGGCGCACTGGGCACTTTAACGGCTGTCGACGTGACACCGCGTCGCTGTAATATGCTTAAGGTAAGTGAATCCATACCGGGCGCAGCGGCCTCAGGTGCAGACTCTGCTGTTGGCTCTACTGTTGGCTCCGCTGTTGGCTCCGCTGTTGGCTCTGCTGTTGGCTCTGCAATTGGCTCTGCAATTGGCTCTGCGGTTGGCTCTGCGGTTGGCGCCGCTAGCCCAGCAGGTGGCGTTGCTGTTAATGGCGCAGCAGACTGTATAACTTTGGGCTGAGCAACAGTGCTAGTAGTGGGCCCGGTCGCATCAACAGCTTGCGGCACAAAGGCCAGCGCCCGCAATAAACTCATCTGCAGACCGGTAAAAGGATCAGGGGCATAAGGCAGTTCACGCTTGCCGCTTATCAGTAACTGATAATACAGTTGCAAGGCTTCCGGACTTTGCGTTGATGCGACTTGCTGAATAAACGCGGGCTCTGCTGCCAGCTGCGCGGCCGCAGGCTGTAATTGGGTCAGGGCAGCCAGATGCAGTAATGACAGCATATCATCCAGTACCTGGCTTAATTCGGCTTGCTGGCTGGCTACGGCTGCCAGTTGCTGCTGCAACTGTGCCAGATCACGGGTTAATACCGCCTGCAGTAATTGCTCAGCAAAACGTTGATCCAATAACCCCAGCATACTGCGGATCACATCCGCATCAATATTGGCATTACTTTGCGCTATAGCCTGATCGGTCAAACTTAAGGAATCACGCAAGCTGCCTTTCGCCGCTTTCGCTAACAGGGCCAGGGCATCATCCTGATAAGGAATTTGCTCTTGTTGTAGTACAAAAGCCAGATGCTGTTGAATTTGCTCTGTGGTCAGCGCTTTTAAGCTAAATTGCAAACAGCGTGATAATACCGTCACCGGCAGCTTTTGCGGATCCGTGGTGGCCAGTAAGAATTTAACGTGCGGCGGTGGCTCTTCCAGGGTTTTTAGCAGCGCATTAAAACTGTGCCGCGATAGCATGTGCACTTCATCAATCAGATACACCTTAAAACGGCCACGGCTGGGTGCATATTGCACATTATCAAGTAGGTCGCGGGTGTCTTCTACTTTAGTGCGCGATGCGGCATCAATTTCCAGTAAATCCACAAAATTACCGGCATCAATTTCCAGGCAAGCGCTGCACTCCCCACAAGGGGTGGCAGTGACACCGGTTTCACAGTTCAGACTTTTGGCAAAAATACGCGCTATAGTGGTTTTACCGACACCACGGGTGCCGGTAAAAAGGTAGGCATGATGCAATCGGTTGCTACCAAGGGCATTGGCCAGAGCCGTTTTAACATGTTGCTGACCCACCAGCTGTGCAAACTGTTGTGGTCGCCATTTGCGGGCTAATACCTGATAACTCATGCGTTGCGGGATCCTGCGCTGACTCGCTTAAAGCACAGCCTAAACTTATTCGCCGCTATACTCAACCAGACTAAAAATATTTAAGCCTAATTGCTGCAAACGGCTCACACCACCCAGCTCGGGTAAGGTAATGACAAAGGCTGCATCATGCACCTCGCCACCTAAGCGGCGCACCAGTTTAGTAGTAGCATCTATAGTACCACCGGTCGCCAGCAAATCATCCACCAGTAATACTTTATCACCGGCCACTATCGCATCGGCGTGCAACTCCAGCGCGTCTTCTCCGTATTCCAGGGTATACGCCTGGCTGATACGTTCACGCGGTAGTTTGCCCGGTTTACGGACCGGCACAAAAGGAATACCCAATACATATGCCAGTGGCGCGCCAAAAATAAAGCCACGGGATTCAGTACCAATAATTTTGTTTATACCTTTATCCGCATAAAAAGCAGCAAAAGCATCAATTACTTTTTTAAAGGCGGCACCGTCTTGCATCAGGCTGGTAACATCACGAAACACTATCCCTGGCTTAGGGTGATCAGGTACCGTTTTGATCACTTGCTTTAATTCAGTCGCTAACAGCTGAAAATCCATAGAGCCTCCAGACTTTATATTAAAATTTGCAGCCAACGGACTATTGGCACTAAACACAACAGGGCGACAAATACGGCCACAAAGGCCAGAAACTGCCACAGGTTAAACGAATCTTTAAAATTGTCGTCAGCCATCATACTCACTCTTCTAAGCCCGTATTAATTAATCAGGGTACCGCATTCAAAAAGGCCGACCATGGTAATGAATTTGCCCGCTTTTGAAAAGCTTTAGTATTAACACTTAATCTATGGTCATTTGTTTAAATGGGCTCTCTAAACAAAAACCCCGCTGTTTAAAGCGGGGTTTTATCAGGATAAACAGCGCTTATCAGAAATTGTAAGCGATATTGGTGAAGAAGCGACGACCGTAAAAGTCATACTGCGAATACAGTATGGCGTTACCTGCTGTACGCACACCTGCCGGAGAACCTTTAGGCGGCTCTTTATCGAACAAGTTAGCCACACCGAAGGTCACGTCAAAGCCCATCACATCTGTTTGTACAGAAAGTGAATGGTAGAAAGTACGTGGAGCTTCAGCGACGAAGGTGGACGGAATACCACGGTATGTGGTACGGTTTTCGTTAACAAAGTATTGATAATCATCAACTTTATCAACGTAACGTGTACTCCAGGTATAGCGCCAGCCATCACGGTTCAAGGTCGCACTCATGTTACCAATGTGCTTCGGATCACCGACATCACCCACATATTGAGATGGTGTGCTGTCCGGGAATTGCTTGAATGAACGCTCCAGTTGCACCGTGTGATCTAAACGCAGACGCAAACGACCAAAAGAGAAGTCATCTTCGTAAGTCAGCATAAAGTCACCGCCGCGCACCACTTGCTGTGATACGTTGACATAACCACCGCGCACGGTTGCTACACCATAGTCACCGGCAGTACCATCACGGCGGGTGAACTGATTACAGAACGGATCAGTTGGGAAATTTTCAGATCTGTAGCAAAGACCAATAACAGTACCACCACCGATGTTAGCTACCTGGCCATTGATTTCTACATTGTAGTAATCCGCTGAGAAGCCCCAGACGTTTTCCGGGCTCTTCCACACTAAACCAATACCCTTAGAAACAGAGGTTTCAGCTTCTAATTGACCAGCACCACCACCGGTAATTGAGGTCATAGAGCTGCCAGGCGTGACATAACTGGCTGGAACGCCACCGGCTTCACAGTTTGTTGCAACACGTGGATCAATAGTACCTTCAGCTAAACGGCCAGACCAGTTTAAGCATGGATCATTGCCGCTCTGATTCAGGAAACCAGTTTGGTTTTGCAGGTACAGTTCAAACAACGCTGGAGCACGGAAAGACGTACCACGAGAGGCGCGTACCTGGAAGCCGTTACCAATTACCCAGTTAGCACTGACTTTATAAGTCGTGCCTTTACCATAGGTAGAAACATCAGTCCAACGGCCAGAAGCCGTTAAATCAAAGGATTCTGCCAGGAACATGTCGCGCAACAGCGGAATATTAAATTCAGCATAGGCGGCTTTAGTTTCAGCACGGCCAGCCGTAATACCAGCGCCGGTAGAACCCCACAGGTTGTTGTTTAATGTTGCTTCACCTGGTACGTCATTGATTGCATCAGTCTGGTATGACACACCAAAAGCCGTGGCTACAGTACCAGCTGGTAAATCAAACAAATCGCCTGTCATAAAGGCATCAAAAGTTTGTTGTCTGTAGCTGGTAGTACCATAGTCAACATCAAACAAGAAGTCTTTCACCGCTTGTGATTGATTACCATTGATATGATCTGCGCCTAACCAGTCAACCTGCACACAAGGCTTGCCCGATACCGGTGATAAGGCACCAGCACAAGGGCCGCCGTAAACGGCATTCTGCGCCATTAACATCGCATCAAACAGGATAACTTTGGTGTCGTATGCGCCTTTGTTATAGCTATTTTGGTAAGATGCTTCCCAGGCCCAATCGCCTAAGCTGCCTTCTAAGCCTAATACATAACGATTATAGTCAATGGTAGTATCATTACCTGAATGGTCAGTCATGGCTACTGGCATATAACCAATTGCATCACCACCCCAACCTGGTAAGGTACCGCCCCGAATATAACGGCTACCGGCTAACTGTGCCGTCCAGAACTGCCGGAAGCTGTTAACTTCAGTTTTACGTTGACTCACGATTAACTCTGCAAATGCAGAAACATTATCGGTTAAATCATAATCGCCCATAGCAAACACTGATGCAGTGCGCGTTCTTGGGATCATAGACTGAAGATCCTGGAACGGGTGGTCAGCATCAGCCCAGCCGTCAGTTTCACGGTTATAAGACACCGGATACCAGCCATTAGGCACAGTCGCATTGTTTGGACCCGGTGCAGTGATTAAGCTGTCAAAGGTTGGACGGTTGTTACGGGCAAAGAAGCCATCATAGTCGAACTGTGCTTTAACGCCTGGACGGAAGTTAGACGCACCAGGTGCATAGTTAAACATCCAGATACCGTACTGCAGCGCATTACAGTGATAATCGCCGGTACGCGGATCGATAGGGTCAGTGCGCTCGCCGGTAGTTTGATCAGAGAACAACCGCTGTGGGCAAGCAAAGAAATCACGATCACCACGGGCTAATTCAGTTTGCAGGTTATAGTCACCCACTACACGAAATGAACCACGGTCAAAGGTTTTACCATAGGTAGCGTTTAACCGGTATTGTTCACCGCCAGATTCTTGCGGCTGTGAAAAGTTTGCAGTGATATTGGCTTCATCACCTCTTTTGGTGATGATGTTAATAACACCAGCTACCGCATCAGAACCGTACAGAGAAGAGGCACCATCTTTTAATACTTCGATGCGCTCAACGGCTGATAATGGAATAGAGTTTAAGTCAAAGGCTGAAACCTGGCCACGGGTACCGGCAGGACCAGCACGACGACCATTTAACAAAACCAGAGTACGGTTAGCACCCAGACCACGCATAGAAATAGATTCGTTACCCGCACCACCCGCAGTAACAAAACCTACGGTTAATGCTGATACTAACTGGCTGGAACCCGCAGCAATAGTGGTAGTCCGCAGTAATTCACCCAGAGTAGATAAGCCTTGATCTTTGGCTAACTCGGCGCTGATGATAGTGATGGGGGTAGCGTTATCCAGGCCGTCGGTTCTGATACGGGAACCGACTACCGAAATACGCTCCGCTTTTTCTTCTTCTTTTGCTTCTTCATCACTTTCGGTTTCTTGCGCACCGACACTGCCCGCTAGGGCCAGTGTTGAGACAGCACCAAAAGCAATGGCAAGCCGGATGGCTTTACTTAGCTTATCATTGGTGAACATTTGGATCTCCCTGGACCACTCTTTCGTAGAGTTTGTCGTTTTTAGTATAGTGACTATTATTTGTTACCTGAGATGTTATCTTGCGCTTAACCCAAAACAACACCATCATAATATGCACTAAGTTTTTGCAGGGTCAATACAAGGGATGGGCTATTTATCGCAAATACGCAAATACGCAAATACGCAAATACGCAAATACGCAAATAAATTGAACTTTATCCACTGAGGTTGCAAAGCAGACTTTACGGCCGTTAAAATCAAGTAAAGACGTTTCATTTCAGTGCTGCAGTGAGTGCCGCAGAAGATGACTGGTTATGTAGCTAGCTGTCTTATGATTATACATAGCAAGTAATTTGCGTTATTTTATCCGTATGATGCTGTGTGGAAGTCTACGGAGTTTATTCGTGTACCAAAAGATACCGTTTTTCCTGTTTCAACGTAAAGGTCAGAGCTACTTAAGCATTAGCCAGGCACTAGATAAACCCGTTGTCATCTCAGAAATGGATTTACTATTGTTAGCACTGTGCCGTGAACATAAAACCGAGGCTGTGGTGCCTTATTTTATGGCTCACCCCTGGGTAACCGCCTTAACACAAACCCCTCATGCTCAGGCCATTGCACAGCGAATAGCTTTTTACCAACAACAAAAACTTATCCCTTATAGCAATACCCAGCTTATCCCACACCAAAAACCTGCTATCGAATTATCTGACACCCCGCTCCCGGACAATCTGGCTGTTGGCAGAAACTGTACCATCGGCATTGATCTTAATGGCTTTTATAGTTGGTCATCTCGTAGCGGCAACTATATAAGCTTGTCATTAGAGCAAGCGCTACTTATTTTACATTGGCAGCCTGAGTACTCTGCAGAGCATTTTTATCATCTTAAAAAACACTTTTTTAAAGATCTTGATACCATTAAAAAGGATTTAAAACTGTTGTTTCACGCAGGATTACTGATCACCCGAACTCGCTTTGCGCAACAAGAGCAACAACAAATGCTGCCGTTCAGGTTAACGCATTCAACCCATCAAGACTGGCAAAGCTTAGCCACACGCCAGGCGATACCTGTTTACTTTGTGCCCCACATGGAGAACCATTTTCCGTTAGCATTGGGCATGTTATACAGCGCAATTAGCGCAGCACAACAACAGGGTTTGCTTATGCAATATCAGCTGGTGCCCATTCAATATATGGAACCTAATGCCTACTTGCAGGGACCGTATCAGAAATTTGGCCCAGGTATTTGGTTATTTTCAAACTACATGTGGTCTGCTGATCTAAATAATCGCTTGTCTGATTATGTCAAACGGCATAATGCTGGCAATTTGACCATACATGGCGGCCCAAGCACTCCGAATTATCCAGATGCCTGTAAAAATTATATGGATAAGCACTCAAGTGTTGATATTTGCGTGCATGGCGAAGGTGAAATAACTATCGTCGAATTACTGGCGCAGCTCACAACAGATACAACGCCACCCCGGCTTAATGTAGACGCTTTTAAACTGGCAAAAGTTGAGGGCATTACTTACCGAGATCCGCTCAGTAAACAAAGTCTTCGCACAGCTGACCGAGCCAGAATGAGTCAGCCCGAGGCCATACCGTCACCTTATCTTAGCGGGGTTTTTGACCAGTATGACGGCCGGGTAGAGGCAGCAATCATTGAAACCAACCGTGGTTGTCCCTATGGCTGTACATTTTGCGACTGGGGCAGCGCCACCAACCAGAAAATTAGCAAATACAATCTTGAACGGGTAAACGAAGAAATTGACTGGATTGGCAAACATCACATCCGGGTAATGTGGATAGCAGATGCCAATTTTGGCATGTTTGAACGCGATATCGGCATCGCGCAAACTATAGTAGACACTAAAAAGAAATATGGTTATCCAAAAGAAATCGTTGTTAATTACACAAAAAATGCCAATAAAAAACTGGTTGAAATTGTGCGTATTCTGACGCAAGGCAATATTATCAGTCAGGGTATTATTTCTATTCAAACTACTGATGAGCACACACTAGACGTCATTAACCGCAAAAACATCAGAACAGACCGTTATGATGAGCTGGCCGCTTTATTTAAAGAGCTACGATTACCCTTATCAACCGATTTAATGCTGGGTTTACCCGGCATTACCGTTGCGGCTTTTATGGCAGATTTACAAAAATACATTGATATGGATGTTACGGTAAAAGCTTACCCTACACAGCTACTACCAAATAGTCCAATGGCAGCACCAGACTACATACATAAATATCAAATTAAGGTGGATAAAGACAATTACCTGATATCCAGCATCAGTTACACCGAGCAAGATTTATTAAAAATGAAAGCTTTGTTTGAGCTGTATACCCTATGTGAAGGCTATGGACTGCTGCGCTACATTATGCGCTTTTTACAATGGGAAAAAGCTATTGATTCTACAGTATTTTTAGATAAGTTATTTCATATAGTCCGCCACCAGGCGCATGATTATCCGGTAGTCAACTGGACCTGTCGTACCTTTAATTTGGATAAATCAATCGTTTTCGGCTGGCAACGTTTTTATCAGGAAATAACGCAAATGCTCAGCACTGAATTTGGCATTAATGCAGACAGCGCTTTGAACTGTATTATTAGCCTAAACCAGGCAGTCATGCCTGACGACGCATTAACCTACCCCAGAACCATCACACTGGCGCATAACGTGGTGGCTTATTTTCAGCAGTCAGCACAGCCAAAACAACCACTAAGTCACTTTGCACCATGTGAGTTTACCGTAAGCGATCCAAACTCCCTGGTCAGTATTGACCCTAATCAACTGCAGTATGACAGCCATCAGTATTTTTGGGAGCTGTATTCTGACATTGCCAAAGCACAATCATTAACAAACTATGCGCTAAGCCAAACCGCCTAGACTCTAAAAAGATAAAGGCCTCTACTGAGGCCTTTTTTATAATATGTTAGTCTGGTTTTTTACCGATGTGCTTATCAAAAAATTCAAGCATTTTGGTATACAACGCTTCTCTGTTATCGACATTAAAGAAACCATGGCCATCTTCTTTTACCATCCATTCGTAAGGCTTGCCCGCAGCATCCAGCGCCTGACGTAAGTTATTGGCATGCACAATGGGTACACGCACATCTTTGCTGCCATGGACAATAAACAAAGGCGCTTTAATTTTATCAACATGATGCACCGGGGAAATACTGCGCATATAGTCATCGCCCTCACCGACATGGGAAGTGATAAACTGGCCGATAGTTCTGCTTCGACTGGCATCAGAGCCATCTCCGCGGAAAAACAATGGCATATCGTACACACCAACATAACCGACACTACATTGATACAAATCAGGCTCTTTAATTACACCCCAAACCGCAGCATAACCGCCATAGCTTCCTCCATAAATACACACCCGATCCTTGGCAGCTATACCTTGCTCAATTGCCCATAAAGTGCCATCAGTCACATCGTCCTGCATCGCCTTGCCCCACTGTAAACGGCCAGCTCGATAAAAATCATCCCCATGGCCACCAGAACCACGGAAATTAATTTGCAAAGTGGCGTAGCCTCGACTGGCAAAAAATTGTGCTTCTCGGTTAAAGCCCCAGGTGTCTACGACGCCGAAAGGACCGCCATGCACATTTACAATTAGTGGCAAATCTTTATTTACATTGGCTGGTGTAGTTAATAAACCCCGGATAATTTTACCATCGCGAGCTGAAAACTCGATGGCCTGCATCGGATGTAACTGTTGAGGTTTCAGCTGAGGCATAGCAGCGGCCAGGTAGGTTGCCTTGCCCTGCTCAGTGTCAAATAAGAAGAATTCACCAGGATTGCGATCACTGGACACCCGGAACAACGCCAGTTTTCCTTTACGATCAAAGGAGGTAATACTGACCAATTGACCAGGGAATGCGGCTTTTAAGCCTGCTAGTAATTTTGCGTCTTTATGCTCAGCATTAATAAACTCAATTTCATTAGCGGTTGCCGTGTAGCTAATAGCCAGTACCTCACCATCGTGGCTGTAAAAACCACGACCAATATCAGAGTAACTATGGCGGGCAATTAAATTCAGTTCTGAAGTTGCAAAATCGTAGACGAAAAGTCCGGCTACATCATCTTCGGCCATATCATGGTTAGATGAAAAGTAAGCTTTAGTGTTGTCAGCCGAAAAGCCCAACGGATTAACCTCTGGATTAGCCCGCTTAGATGGCAATGACAGTTGTTGCCAATCATTACCGCGTTTGTAATGAATAACGGCGCGGTTTTCATCAAAGGTTTTTCCTTCAATAAATTCTATACCAACCCGGATGGCACCACTGTTATCTGGCAATAACCCTGCAATCACTCCGCGTGGTTGATCATCAAGGTAGCGCTCGCGGGCACGGTTAATATCTAAAGTAAAAGCCCGCATACCATTACGTTCAGCGTAATGACGTTTACCAATTAAAATGCGATCGGGCTGATCTGGCAGCAAATGCAAAATGGTGTAAGCCGACATTTCGGTCCTGAATAACTCAGTACGGCGGCTACCGTCAATATTAGCGGCGTATAAATTCACGGGCGTGCCAGTCATGCTAACGAGATTGCCTGTTATCTCAGCAACTTCCATCAACACGCGGGTATCGTTACCCCAATGAAAATTCAAAACATGCATGTTTTCGCCAAAAGCAAAACTAGACAGAATAGCTTTATCTTTCAAGCGCATTACCGCCAACTTTACTTCGGTATCCTCCTGAAAGGTGAAAGCTATATTCTGACCGTTCGGTGATAACTTAATATTGTTAAATTTGGCATGCTCAAAAAAATGCCTTACCGGGATCGGTTGCTCTGCCAGAGCTGGCATGCCAGAAAACATAAGGACAAAAAATATCAGTATTATTTGTTTCAAAATTAACTCCATTTACAAAATTTTTCTCTATTGTACGTTGATAAAAAAACTAATTCTAGATTAAAAGTATTACAAATTATTTCTGGATAATTAATACCTGGCCAAATAATTGATTTTCGATCTCTAATAATTCTAAACTGAAATGGCAAGCTTGTTGTTGAAGGAATGCTTGCAACGCCGCTAGTTTATCAGCATTAAAAGCGGCTTGTCGTTGATCTAACAGCCGAAGCAAATTGGCTTTATATTGATTCTCATATTTCTCTAATGCCTGTAGCGCACCTTCAGCAGGCTGCATAATCAGCTTAGCTACTTTAGCCATCACATCAGTAAACCATAACTGATGCTCTTCTTTAAGCTGCTGTTTTATACTACTGACCAGCGTTAAAAGCTGCTGATTATGCTGCTGGCATTGACGTTGTATAGCTGGGTTTGCCGCGCTTAGCTGCTGTTGAATAAGGCTGCTGATTAACTGTCTGGCGCACTCAAAAAATGGTTTTTGTTCTAAAAATAGCTGCAACACCTTTATACCTGCCAGGCAATCCTGCGCCAGCTGAGTATCGTTGTGGTGCATAACGGCGACCAGTGTGCCCATTGGCGCCAAAACACGCAGTAGCTCAGTCACAGCAAGCTCTATATTTGCATACTCCAATGCAAACTGACTGGTGATCAGGTTAATACTGTTATCGGGGAAGGGAAGTTGCTCCGCAGGACAACAGGGATAAAACTTAATTTGCTTCAGTACATCAAGCAATTGCGCATTGTGTGCAAAAGTCACTAGTGGATTAATATTAGCAGCATCGGTGGCGTGAATATCAAAGGCCAATTGTTGTTGATTAGAAAACTGCCTTGCAGCTACAGCTATGGCACCATTGCCAGTGCCTATGTCAACCAATATTGCTGCCGGGGCAAGGGCAGCAAAGTATCTCTGCCAAAATGCTAATAGCTCGCCTTGATAACCGGCAGCTGCTGTACCTTCGGCAAAACTACTCAGACTGCTGGAATGCAACCAGTAGTCATTCCAATGCTGCGAGGTTTGCATAGTGTATTCCCAAAGAAAAAGGCAGGTATTACCCTGCCTTAAATCGTTTAAACCAAATTACAATTAGAAGCTTTGAGTATAACGAAGGTAAGTTATACGACCGAAAGCATTGTACAGGTCAAAGTTGTAATCACGCGAACCACGGGCTGCTGCTGAAGTACCAAACTGAGGTAACTTCTCGAAAGCATTCTGTGCACCGATTGAAATTTTCGCATTCCAAGGAGCATTGTAGGTTACTTGCAAATCATGGGTAGTCCAGGTTGCAATGTGACCAGCTTGAACGCCAGCAGTAACAGTGTTGTACTGTGAACCGATTACGTTGATGTTCCACGCAATGTCGAAGTCACCGAAGACGTACTGGTTGTTAATGTTGATACGTTGCTGTGGCAAGCCTGGGTCTTTTACGTTATTACGGCCACTGTCAACGCTGAAATCAAGGATGTGAGAAACATACAAATTATTGATTAAACGGCCGGCATTGCCAAAGTCAAAGTTAGCACGGATGTTTAAATCAATACCTGAAGTTTGCAAGGTACCTTCGTTACCAAAACCGGCATCGATACGAGTGATAAGTCCACCAGCATCACGGGTCACACCTAAACCTGCTGGAATTGTGTCACCAGAGGTGGTACGGTTAATCAGCGTTTGTGAGTCAAACGAGCGGATACGGTCTTCAATTTCGATGTTGTAGTAGTCAACAGTTAAGTTTAACCAGTCAGTAGGCTGATAAACCGCACCAAAAGCAATCTGCGTTGATGACTCAGACGATAAATCAGGGTTGGCGATATAAAACGCGTTAATCTGACATGGGTTATCTGCATTACCGGTAAGTGCTAAACAGGTAACAGGATCTGATACGGAATCAGCAGAAAACGACGTTGCCTGGGTTAAGATATCTAAGGTTGGCGCACGGAAACCTAAACCGTAAGAAGCACGTAACAATAAACCATCCATCGCGGTATATTTAACACCTACTTTAGGCGAGAAATCTGAACCATAATCTGAATAGTTATCCATACGGCCTGCTAATGAGACTTCTAAGTCGTCAGTGGCAGGTAATAACGCTTCAAAATAAGCCGCATTTACTGAACGTGAACCACCAGCAGAAGAACCTGAAGAACCACCCACTAAACCAGCCGCTGATTGTGAGTCATAAATATCAGCATAAAACTCTTCGCGACGTTCCATACCCACTGACGCCTGAGCAAAACCACCGGCCATTTCGAACAGGTCAAAAGCACCAGAGACATAATACTCATTGATGTCAAAAGTTGATTTACGAGCAGTAGTTACCACGCCTGCTTGCAAAACATCCAATGGGTTAGCACCAGGGCTTTGAATATCATAACCAAAACGGCATGATTGCGGATTGAAAGTGCCGTCTGAACAATAACCTGGGTTAAAGTTATTAACATTACTCCAGGCAGTAGAGGCCGCCAGATAACCATTACCTAAACCTAAGGTGGTATTGCGCACGCGACGCACACCAAAATCTACGTCAACTTCACCAACACGGCCTTGCGAGCCAATCAGGAAATCGATATTTTCGTTGTTAATGTCATTATCACGGTTACCCATGGCGGCAAAACGGTGATAGAAGAATACTGGCTGGTTTGGCCCTGCAAGCTCCGCGTTAAATGGAACGCGGTTAGGGTTGTTCGCATCATACATCCAGGCGCCCGGGTTAGTGGGGTTGTTGTATGAGTCAACCGGAGTGGCTAATCCGCTGTAAAAAATGTTTGAATCCGGCGCTGGCGCATAGCGGCCAAAAGAGTTTGTTTTTGCTACGCTGGCGTTAGCATAAATTGACCAGTCGTTAGCAAACTCATGATCCATTTTAACGAATACCGCTTCGTTACCAATTGAGGCTTCGTTAGCGTTAGTCGCGTTAAAGTTAAACTGACAACGATCTAAACCAGCGATAGGACCTTTAATAAAGTTTGGCTCTTCACAACCACCCGGCACTTCTTTAAATCCAGAGAATGCTGCACCGCGATAGTTATTACCAAAAATCGAGCTACCCGGCCGTACCCATGGGAAAGCGTTTTCGAAAATGATTGCGCGCTTGTTCCATGATACACCACCGATTACACGGGTAGTATCATTAGCAGAACCAAAAACAAAAGAACCGTTTTCACGTTCACCACCATCAGAGGGAACACTTACGCGGCCTGCACCAACAGTTAACTCAGCGCCGTTAAAATCGCGACGGGTAATAACGTTGATAACACCACCGATAGCGTCAGAACCGTATACTGCTGATGCACCATCAGACAGAATTTCAATACGCTCAACCATCGCCATAGGAATGGAGTTCAAATCTTGTGAAGAACCGGTTGATGGAGACATAGTCAGACGACGACCATCTACCAGAACCAAAGTACGGCTTGCGCCTAAACCACGTAAACTCACCTGGCTCACGCCCTGCGCAGAACTACCAGATTGCGGACGGAATGAACCGGCGCTGTTGAACGTCGTGTTACGGATTAAGTCAGCAACTGAAATTTCACCTGACAGTTCAATAGCTTCACGGTCAATGACGGTTACCGGTAAAGCACCTTCCATGTCAGTACGTTTGATACGTGAACCTGTGACTTCAATGCGTTCGACTTTCGCCGCAGCATCATCTTCTTCAGCCGCAGTTACTGACGCAGTAAAGGCAGTAGCAGAGGCAGCACCAAAGGCAATGGCTAAGCGCACAGCCTTGCTTAATTTATTATTCGTATACATGTATTTCTCCCTGGATCACAATGCGTGATTCTAATTTTGCAGTTACCATTCTTTATTTACGGCGTTTGGCTCTCCGTTTACCCCGGATTTCACTCCGGTTATCGCCGACTGATAATAAACGGTATTTTTCCACAGGGTCAACCGCTTTAATGGAACAATTATGATATTTAGTGGTCTGACAGTGCGTTTGCTGATTTTTTAGACAGTGCTTTTTTTTTGTAATTAAGCGGAGCTTGCCCACTAGCACCAATAAAAAACTTTTATAACCCTATGATTTTATTGCTCAACAGTTAAGTACTTCCGGCAATTTTCCTGCTTTACTTTTCTATTTCGTATACAAACACCGCTTTTTGGTGTATAGATAAATTTACGTATTAAATTGGTACGTCCAGATTAATTTAATTGCAACAGCTGAACTAAAACTATTTTTAACGTTTTTCAGCTAATTACTGCTTTGCAGCGATGGCTACAGCCGCTAAAATGAGTTCAACTGTAAATTTATACAGATTTTTTATGCTTAACGATGCGTTAAAAACCCAAATTCGGCAACTGCAACAAGCTATTAAGCAAACATTACCCAACTACCATGCCCGGCCTGGACAAAACCGCTTGATTGCTGAAATGGCCAAGGTGGTGGCCGGTGACTATCACCGTCATCAGCGTATTGCCTTAATCGAAGCCGGTACCGGTACCGGTAAATCGCTGGCTTATTTATTAGGTTGTTTACCTTATGCATTAAGCAAGCAAAAAACTCTGATCATTGCTACCGCAACAGTGGCGCTGCAAGAGCAACTGGTCAACAAAGATTTGCCGTTTTTTCGCCAGGCCACCGGCCTGGCGTTTGAATTTAGTCTGGTAAAAGGCCGGCAGCGTTATGCCTGCATGCAACGGCTGCAGCAAAGACTGAAACAACCTGAGCTATTTTCCTTTGCCGCCAGCCATGACGAATCTGTGTTGTTACAACGGCTGTTAAAGGCTTGGCAACAACGCAGCTGGTTGGGTGACAGAGACAGCCTGCCAGAAACAGTACCTGATGCCTTGTGGCAGTTAATCAGCGCGGCACCGCATCAGTGTCCAAAACATGATCACCGGCATAAACATTGCCCGTTCCAACTGGCCCGGGCAGAGTTGGACAATAGCCAGGTGTTGGTGGTCAATCACAGTTTATTGCTGGCCGATCTGGCCAATGGTAATGCCGTATTACCTGAACCAGAAGCCTGCATTTATGTGATTGATGAAGCCCATCATTTGCCAGATTGTGGCCGCGACTATTTTGCTGCAGAGGCCCAACTGACCGACAACACGCTGTGGTTGGAAAAGCTACGTAAAACCCTGCAACAACTGCACAGCAACCTGCCCGATAGCGCGCTGGCTACGTTACTAAAGCTGGATGATGCCTGCAGTGACTTTGCTGCCGCTCTCAAACCGATAGAGCGCAGCCTTAGTGACTACCTGCCGGTATGGTTTGCACAAGACAATAGTACTGAATACCGTTTCAGCCATGCTGCCTTACCGTCATTATGGCAAACTCAAAGTGAGCCCTTGCAGCAAAGCAGCCAACAAGCGCTAAATTTTCTGGATAAGGTCATCCCTATACTGCAAGAGGCGATCAACGAGGGGCGTATTGCCGCCAAACACAGCATCGCCTTGTTGCAGGAACTGGTGTTTTATCAGCAAAAATTCAGTCAGCAATCGGGCCTGTGGCAAAGTTATGCGCAACGTCAATCTGAGCCAGCCTGGCAAGCCCGCTGGGTAAGCCGGCAACAGCAGCAGTTATCTGCGCATGCCTGCCCGCTGGGCGTCGGTCAGCAATTACAGCAATTGCTGTTCAGCCCGGCTTTTGCCTGCATTTTATGCTCAGCCACCCTTACCGCATTAAACTCCTTTACGCCTATTCAGCGTGAGCTCGGCTTAAATGACAGCGAAGGCTTGCAGTGCCTGCAGGTGAGCTCGCCTTTTGATTATGCCAAGCATGCCCAGCTGATCTTGCCGGCAATGAATACAGAGCCGACCGATGCCGGCTTTACCGAAGAATTAATCAAGGTACTGCCCTCTTATCTGCCGAAAGAGCAAGCCAGCTTAGTATTGTTTGCCTCCTACTGGCAGATGCAGCAAGTCGCTAAGGCAATTCGCGAGCAGGGATATTCTTTATTGGTGCAGGGCGAAGCATCACGTCAGGCATTATTACAACTGCATCAGACGCAGTGTGAGCATGGCCACACCAGTATTTTGTTTGGTACCCAGAGTTTTTCTGAAGGCCTGGACCTACCAGGCAAGCTGTTAACTAACCTGATTATTACCAAGCTGCCTTTTGCTGTCCCAACCTCTCCGCTGGAACAGGCGCTAAGTGAAGCCATCAGCGCCCGTGGCGGCAACCCTTTTTTACAGTTAACCGTCCCGGTAACTGCAAGAAAACTGGTGCAAGCTTGTGGTAGACTGCTCAGGCAAGAGCAGGACAAAGGCCGGGTAATCATCTTTGATCAGCGTTTACGCACTAAAGCCTACGGTAAGGCCATGCTGGACAGCCTGCCGCCTTTTCAACGCCTGAGTCAGCTTGATATCGCTGTAATATCGACAGAAGAATGATGATTTATCATTGATTTTAACATTTTTAGCGCAAGGTAAGTGCAGGAACTGATGGCCGAACTGACTATGAGCATGGAGCTCATCTTAATTTTATGCAGTGTGGCCTTTGTTGCCGGATACATTGATGCTATTGCTGGTGGTGGTGGCTTGTTAACAGTGCCGGCCTTGCTCACTGCAGGTCTGCCACCTCATGTGGTACTGGGCACGAATAAACTGGCGGCGACCTTTGGCTCACTGACAGCAAGTATTACTTTTTACCGTAAAAAATTGTTTAACCCCTGGTATTGGCGACGCAGCCTGGCCTATACCGCCATTGGTGCGCTGCTTGGCACCCTGGTAGTAGATCAGCTGAGTACCGCTTTGCTGGAAAAAATATTACCTATTTTGATTTTACTGGCCGCCATCTATACACTATTCAACCGTATTCAACCGGACGACAGACTGGCATTGCCTGCCACCACCAAAAAACTCTACTGGCAGCAGCGGCTGCAAGGCTTAACACTGGGCTTTTATGATGGGGTGGCCGGCCCTGGTACCGGCGCCTTCTGGATGGTATCTACCATGGCGCTGTACCGGATAAATTTATTGCTGACCAGCGGTGTTGCCCGCACCATGAATTTTATCAGTAACGGCTTTTCGCTGGCGGCATTTATTATTTTAGGCCATGTGCACTTTACGCTGGGCATTGCCATGGGGCTATGTTTAATGTTCGGTGCCTGGCTCGGCGCCCATTCGGCTATCCGCTTTGGCAGTAAGTTTATCCGTCCGGTATTTATCCTGGTGGTGATAGGCATAGCACTCAGACTGGCCTGGCAGGCTTGGAGTCGCTGAGCTAGAGTCGCTAATCTGGAGTCGCAAAAAATGAGCTTACTAGAAACCTTAACAGGCCAGTTGCAGCAACTTGAGCAGCGGGCGCAGCAGCTGGATCAGCAAGTGAGTGCGGGTAAACCGCAACACTGGTTTGATTCCGCCCTGTTTAGTTGCCACTCCCCCAAGTTAGCTGATTATGTGCATGAAGCGCAGCGAAATTTACAACGGTTGCAACAATCAGAACAGCGTTTGTCTGCTGCCGCCCGCCAGCGTTTAGCCGAGCATTTACACCAACAGGTAGCCGCATTAAGCCGGGCCTTTGTTAACCAACATAACCGTCTGCCCACCCGCCGGTTAAAAGCGGTAGCACCGGTAGTCGCAAAAACTCAGGCGGCCTCCAGCCAGCAACTATATCAACAACTCAGTGAATACAAACAATTTGAACAGCGCCTGCAGGATATGATTAGCCAGGCCCAGCGCCACAATTCAGGGGGTGCTGAGGATGTTCAAGGCTCAGTCGATCGCACCCTGGTACTACATGCCCGCCTCGGCCGCTGCCGTAAAGCCATTGCCGAAGTAGAAGCTGCTATTATGCGCCTGGACACGGGGGCCTGACATGCAACCGCTGCCGGCACTGGTTTATGATGCCTGCTATAGTGCGTTGGCGCTGCCAGCAAATCACCGCTACCCCATTGGCAAATACCACGCCTTGCATCAGGCACTGCTTAACCTCGGGCTTCGTCCTGCCGATTTTTATCCGGCTGCGCCAATCACTGCAGCTGAGCTTTGCCGTTTACACCAGCCAGATTACGTTAGTGCCTTAATCAGCGGTAATCTTTCTAGCAAAGCCATGCGCCGCATTGGTTTTCCCTGGTCTGAGGCGTTAATAACACGTGCGCTGCAATCCGTTGGCGGCACATTACAGACCACCAGACTGGCCTTAGAGCAAGGACTGGCTATTCATTTAAGTGGTGGTTATCACCATGCGCTGGCGGCTGAAGGTGCCGGTTTTTGCTTGTTTAACGATTTAGCAGTGGCCGCCCGCCTGATGCAGCAACAAGGCGTGGGCCCCATTCTGATTTTTGATTTAGATGTGCATCAGGGTGATGGCACGGCCGCCATTTTTGCCGACGATCCGCACATTATCACCGCATCTATTCACTGTGAAAAAAATTTTCCGGCCCGCAAGCAGCCTTCAGACTGGGATGTCGGGTTGCCTCGAGGCTGTGAGGATGCGCACTACTTAGAGACCGTGCAACAAAGCCTCGATGCCTTACTGCAGTGGCACCGGCCGGAGCTGGTGCTATACGATGCGGGTATTGATGTGCATGTAAAGGATGAGCTGGGACTGTTAAATATCAGTACCTCGGCTATTTATCAGCGTGATCAACTGGTGTTAAGCCGTTGCCGCGAGCTGCACATTCCGGTCGCGGCAGTAATTGGTGGCGGTTATCAGCGCGATATTAACGCTCTAACCGCCATTCACCTGCAGCTGTTTAAAGCGGCATTTACGCTTACTGGCTCAGACTTGGCCAGCAAAATAAAAACCTAACTGCCGCTTAATGGTCGGCGGCAGCACCGGTAAGGCATGCTTTGGCAATAAAAAAGTCGCCATATTAAATAAGTCAGTGTAAATACGGTTTTTCTCAGTAGTGCGTTTTAAATAATCATGGCCAGACGAACCACCAGTGCCGATTTTTGTACCTAGCATCCGTTGCACCATCATCGCATGCTTGTAACGCCAAATTGTCAGCTGCTCGTCAATATCGGTCAGGCAGGTTAACAGCTGATAAGGCAGGTTAAACATCGGCTCTTCCTGATATAGATTAATAAATAGTGCTGAGAGTAAGGCTTTCTGGCTTAAGCGGAAACTACCCTGCTGTTGTAATTGCTGATATTGATCGGCATCTAACAAGGCACGGAATTGATCCTCAGTTCGGGCAATTTCCGCTAACTGCAACTCGCGCTCAGCTACCGATATTTGCTCGATGCTTTGCACGGTGGTTTTATCATTGGCCAGCATAGTGTCGGTGGCCTGACGGTACATCTGCCAGAAGCTAAAATCGGCAAACTCTAAAAATGGCATACGCTCTAACCACTGCTCAAGACGCTCAAATAAGCTCGGCGCATGCTCTAGCTGCTGTAAAAACAGCCGATCTTTCTCATTTAAGCGGCTGTAAAACTGATTTTTATCAAAATCAATACGGAATTCGCTTTTCAGGCCTAAACCAATTTCCAGCATTTTAAACTGGATACTCTGAAAACCTGAGGCCGGTACTAAATAATCCCGAAACGACATAAAATCTTGCGGCGTCATGGTTTCCATTACCGCAATCTGTTGATTTAAATGACGTTGTATAGTAATAACGCGTTTTAATTTATGAACTATACCGGTGAGTTGTTCATCCTTTACCTGCTCTGCAGCAAACACCTGCTGCACAGCAGCTAATTCGTGCAGTATTTGTTTAAACCATAATTCGTATACCTGGTGCACAATAATAAACAGGGTTTCATCATGGGCTTCTGCAGCATATTTGGCACTTTCCGGCGCCTGTGCCGTTAAGATTTTATCTAATTGCAGGTAGTCACCGTAGTAACATGGACTGGTATTTTTTTGCATGAGTGCTATCCACTAAATCTGACAGCGGCATTGTAGCAGTCAAGTGAACTAACTCAATCTTTGTATGGTATTTTTAACTTAAGCTGATTATGCTTAAGCCTATACTCTGAGGCAATGAGGTTAGTATGAAATTAGATGATGATATTCATAATTATTACGAAAAAATGTTGTTAGATCATATCAGTGAGCTGGGGCTAGATCAGGAGAAAGATAACGAATACCTTGCTGACCTATGCTGTATTTCATTAAACCTGCTTCCGCCACGTTACATTCGCTATGAAGTGGATATGGCGTTTTATCTGCCACAAAGCGAGCGCTATGAAATGCAAATGAAAGTGACAGAAGCGGTAACCCGGGCGCGCGAATTTCTGGATAGTAACAAATAATTTTGGATAACATCAGGAGAAGTGGGTGGCAACCCCACCAGCCACATCCCGGCACATGCGTCATAAGCTGTGGCTGCTTCCTTCCGGACCTGACCAGGTTAACCTACTAGCATTGCGAGAGGACCAATGGGATTACCATTGACTGCTAAAACTAGCAGGTGGGCATTATCCGTAAAAGCGCCTCTGCTTGCAAGGGTTGATAATTGGCAGCCGCTCAACTGCTTAAAAACTAGGCTATTATGCTATCACTTGGTCACCGGCCCGCTGCAGGGCACTATTGACGTAAGCAGAAGGGCAGAGCATGGCAGTTGCTTTACGCTGGTACTGCCACGAAAACTGCCCTGAACACGCTGTAATATCAGCCCTGGCTAAATTTTAAACGCGGCGGCTTGTAACTGCAATTTGGCCGCCAGTTGCGCCAGCATCGAGCTGGCTTTTGCGCTTTGTTTGGCGCTATGAGTTACCTCACCAATGCTGACCGTAAAGTCACTGATATTTTTACTAATATCCTCTGCCACTATGGTTTGCTCCTCGGTTGCCGTAGAAATTTGCACATTCATATCAACAATACTGCTAACCGAACTTTTGATAAGTTCGATCACTTCTCCAGCCTCTTTGGCCTTACTCACACTGGCCTGAGCAAAATTTTCTGAGGCCTGCATCGAACTCACCGCCGCTTGCGATGAGCCTTGCAGGTTTTCAATCATGCCCCGGATAGACTCGGTGGCTTTTTGGGTATTGGTAGCCAACTGCCTGACTTCATCAGCGACTACGGCAAAGCCTCGGCCGGCATCGCCCGCCCGTGCCGCTTCAATGGCAGCATTTAAGGCGAGTAAATTCGTCTGCTCGGCGATAGTGCGTATAACCGCTAATACCTGACTAATCTTATCCGTCTCACTATTCAAGTTAGTAATGACTGCAGAGACAGCTGCTAATGATTCTGACAAGCGGCCAATGGCGCTAAGATTTTCCCGCACACTTTGATAGCCCTGTTGCGAGTAGCTATCAGTTTCATTCGCTTGCTCTGAGGTTCGAAGTGCACTGCCCGCGACCTCTTGAATAGCGGCAGACATTTCAGTCACCGCCGTGGCAATTAACGTGGCTTTATGCTCTTGCTGATAAGCCGTGCCAGATACCTGATCGCTGATGTTGTTCATTTCTTCTGCTGCTGCGGCTAACTGGGTAATGGCCTGGGCTAACTCGGCAAAAAACTGCTGTAGGCGTTGCTGGGTACTATTAAAGGATTGAGCTGCAACGGCTAGTTCATCTTTACCTGCTATAGTGGCCCTTATTCGTAAATCCAGTTTGGCGCCTACCTGCTCTATAGCATCTTGTAATGACAATAACGGCCGGTGTATCGATTTATAGGTCAACCAGGCCATCACTCCCAGCAGCAATATCACCATACTTAAAGACCAGCTGAACAAGCTACGAAACAATGCTGCCGCTTGTTGTGCTTTCTGCCTGAATATCTGTGACTCCTCAAGTTGTAGCAGTATTAAGGCATTTAAAGCCTTAATTAACGGATCGGCAGCATCGTATAGCTGCTGATTGAAGCGTTCAGCCGGCAAATCTTGCAAACTGTTATTCTGTAGCTTGTCGTTAAATTGACGCATTTGCTGCAAAAATGGCGCCCTGACTGTCTCTGCTTGTTGCACTAAGCGACGCTCCTCGGCCGTCAGCTCAGTGTTTAAATAGGCTTGCCAAAAATCAGCAGCATGTCGTTCAGCCTGCTGCATCAAACGCTGCGCTTCAGGCTGGGCGATTAAGCCAGCTTTATGCTTATGCAGCGTATCCACCATGGTCACTGCATAGGCATCTGAGATTTCTTTGATTTGCCGCAAAGGCTGAATGCGGTCATTATAAAGTGAACCAATGCCCGCATTCAGTGTTTGCATTTGATGTATGGCGATTAGCGTGACAAGGGTGAGCACGACTAATGGGATAAGAGCTAACAACAAAAGACGCATTTTGACTGTAATTTGGTTAAGCATAGTGCTATCCACTGTGATAAACATCAGTTTCAGCCTAGTGCATCAAATCAGTAACTTACAGGGTCCAAGTACGATTTAACAAAATGAAATATTCTCGGCAACCTATTGCTATCATCTTGCTGCTAGTCATTAAAAAGTGTCTGCTGCCAACGCTTTAACAACTGTCTGGCGCGTTGTTGCTGAGTAGCCGACAAACGCAGTAATTGCTTCTGCGCCTCGGGTAATTGCTCCAGCTGTGGATTGGCATAGGTAAAATACACCGACGGCCGTTCTAATAATGCTGGCTCTTGCAGTTCAGGGCTAGCCAGTAATAGCGCTATCGCCTGCTGCAAACGTTGGTCAAACTGCAGATTTTCATAGCCAAGCTCGGAAAAAGCTTGATCTAAAAGCGGTTTATAGCGCTGCTTTAACGCCTTAAGTTGGGCTGGGGGGACGCTTTCTAATAACAACAAATAAGGTTCATAACGCTCGGTGTTAGCAGGATGCGCCAGATAACGGCCATCTTCGGTAGCAGTAGCTCGATAGCCCTGCTCCAGGCGCTTAAACACGTCATGCTCAGTCACCAGCCGGCCTTGCGCCAGGTTATCCACCGTCACCACAAAATTGCGTACCATCTCTTTTGTCACCAGCAAAGAAGCCAACCCCGGGCGCCAGTCTAGCGCCAGTAATTCATCTTTTAATACGCTGTCTGCTTGCTCTAAACTGGGTAAGGGAGTCTCAATTATTACCACAGGTTCAGTTGCAAGTGGCGTCGGCTCAGCCAGGGGCACAGGTTCTGGCAACTCAACCTCTATGGCTGGTGGCTCAGGTATCAGCGCTACCTCAGGCTCTACTATAGCAGGCTCAGGCAGAGGCAAAATGACTGGGGGAGCAGGCTGCGATGATGGGCCTGATAACAAAAACCATAAGGCGATAAAAACGACTATTATGGCCGCCGCTAAGCCAGCGTAATAGCCGGTTTGCCCTTTTCCTGACACTTGCTCTGACATAACGCTCCACCTGACAACATCGAATGAACCCAAAACACATTTAGCATTGCATTAATTTGAAATATCAGCAATATACTAAGTTAAAGAACGCAATCCCCTGGAAAAGTTCAACCTTATTATGGCCAAACCCGCTGTTCCTTCTGCAAAAAAAACTGCGTTACTGCTTACCGGCGGCGGCGCCAGAGCGGCCTATCAGGTAGGGGTGCTCAAAGCCTTAGCTGAACATTATCCCAGGGCTAGCCCTATCCCCTTTAAGATCATTAGTGGCACATCGGCCGGAGCCATCAATGGTGCTGGCATTGCCTGCTATGCCTCTTGTTTTCAGTTAGGCGTAAAAAAAATTGAATCGGTGTGGCGTAATTTTCATACCAATCAGGTGTATTACTCTGACTACCCCAGACTAAGCTGGCATTTACTCAGTAGCTTTTTTAGTGCCTTTCAAGCCGATTACGCCAATAAAAAGCCGGTCAGTGTATTTGATAACAAGCCGCTGAAACAACTGCTAACCCGCATTCTGGATTTACAGCGCATTGACCGCAATATTATGAACGGCTATCTGTCGAGTTTTTCCGTCACCGCTTCGTGTTATAACAACGGCGACTCTATTACCTTTTTTCAGTCCGATCATGCCAGCGAATGGCGCCGCGCTAAGCGCTGTGGGCAGCGCACCTTGTTGGGTGTTCATCATTTAATGGCCTCGGCCGCTATTCCGATAATGTTTCCTTCAGTACGTATCCACCAGCAATATTTTGGTGATGGCTCTGTTAATCAATTAGCGCCGTTAAGTGCGCCTATTCATTTGGGGGCAGATAAAATTTTAATTATAGGTGTGGCTGATCCGCGTAAATCCGCTGCCCGACATCAGCTTTTACACCATCCGGATTTGGCAACCGTCTCCGGCCATCTGCTTGATACCGTATTTACCGATACACTGAACTTTGATTTAGAACGGATGCAACGGATTAACCGCAACGTAGAGACGTTACAACAACATCAGATTAAAACCGACTTAAAACCGGTTGATAGCTTTATTATTAACCCCAGCCAAAATTTTAATCAGCTGGCGTCAGAGCATTTTTTATCCTTACCCTTAGCGGTTCGTACGCTGCTGCGAACCATGGGTATTCGTCAACATTCAGATTCAAGCCTGGCCAGTTACCTGCTGTTTGAGCAAAGCTATACCAGCCGCTTAATTGAACTGGGCTATCACGATGGTTTAGCGCAAATGGATGCGTTACTGCAATTTCTTGCCGATGATCACTAAAAAGGCGTCAAAGCCTTGACTAGTGTTGCTATTTTTCGCTATCACCATCGTCAACACTAAATGTAAGCACTTGAAAAATAAAAATATTTAATAATGGCTTAAAAATTGCTTTAACCAGTCAAGATTAACCATCAGGACCGGATAATGGAATTTATTCCTTTGCAGGACGTAGCACTGAGTGCTGCGCCAAGTTATGCCACTGTGACCCCCAGCTACCCCTGGCCTGACATTAGCCCCTGTCCGGACAGTAGCCTGCTAAGCCAGTTGCAAACCACGCTGGATGTGCAACAGCAGTTGAATATGTTCTCTATGGCTGCCGGCAAAATCATGCCGCTGGCCAGTGTTAAACTACAAACTGCTCTGGGTGAACATCAGGCTATGGGTTCACAACCGGCAAGCTATCAGCATAAAAGCTTGTTGATGTTAGAGCAGCAATGCTTGGCGCAGCTGCAATATCACAGTGATTATCCCTTTAGCCCTATGCTACAGCGGGAATTGCTGCTGCTTGAAACTGAATGGTTGTTTGCATTGCGTAATGCGTTAGTGGTAGCGCGATTACAGCAAATGGCGTTAAAAGATCCGCTGACCAGCCTGGGTAACCGGCGCTTTTTTGACGACAGCTTTGATAAAGCTGTACAGTTAGCCAAACGCCGGCAGCATGCTTGTGTATTGATACTATTAGATTTAGACAACTTTAAGCAGGTTAACGACCATTATGGTCATGCCATCGGCGATGAAGTACTGATCGCTGTGGCCGATGCAATGCGCGATACGCTCAGAGCTACCGACAGCTTGTTCCGTTTTGGCGGCGATGAGTTTGCCGTCGTGCTGTCGGCCGAAGACAGTGACAGTGCTGATTTAATTGCCCGGCGTCTGCTTAAAGCCATTAACCAGCATCATCTGTGTCAGCGTTATGGTGTCACCGCTAGTTTAGGCCTGGGCCACTTACAACCAGAGCAATTTGCTCATCAATTATTTATGGCCACTGATCAAGCCTTGTATGCGGCTAAACAATCAGGCAAAAATAACGTTCGGCAAAACAGTTAACCCGGGCCTCTAAATGGCTTTAATGAGGCTCAGGCAATTGCCAGCTAAGCCAGCTGTCAGCTGCGAAAGCGCTGATGGCTGACGCCTGCCCCGCTACCGCCAGCACCTGACCATTGGCTAGCAAAAGCGGTGTCACATTACGTTGCCAGGGCGCCAGCTGCCACAACTTCAACCATTGTTTTAGTGGCTTGGTCGGCTGACCGGCCGGTTTAAACAGCAAACTGTACTGGCCAAACACTACATCAACCGGCTGGCGTAAAAATGCCACAGCACCGTTTTGCTCACTGCTGCTAAGCTGTAAAGTACCCAACTGCAGTGGAAGATTGAGACTGCTACTACCATCCCAGATCCCATAATGACCAGCAGCTGGCTCCGCCCTTGGCATCAGCAGATATAAACAGCCATTAAATCGCTTTAGCTGATACTGCGCTAACTGTAGTTGCGGCATGGCATCGGCTTTGGCAGCTATCACGTCTGATTGCAACGTCTGCAACCATTGCTGCGATGGGTTTAACTGATAAAGACTGAGCCAGCGACGAACAATAAGCTGCTGTTGCTGCATGGGATAGCTTTGCAGTATGCAGATTGACAGAGGCCGTGTTAAAAAAAGCGGCGATGGTGGGCGTTGTTGTACCAGACACTGTTGCAAGCCCTGCTCAGCGAGCTCATCAGCCAGCTGTTGCAATTGAGCCAGCTGTTGCATGCTGCGCGCTGCCGTTTTAACAAAAGCCGGCCAGCGGGCACTCAGTAGCGGCGTGATCTGATGACGTAAAAAGTTGCGATCAAAACGTAAATCCTGATTACTGCTATCCTCAACAAAGTCTAACTGTCGCGCTTGGGCATAAGCGGCTAGTTGCTGCCGGCTAACATCAAGCAGGGGACGCAGCAAGTGCCCATTGGCAAAAGGCCGGCAAGCCGCCATGCCGGACAAACCCGCGGCACCCGCTCCGCGTTTTAGTGCCAGCAATAAAGTTTCTACTTGATCATCCGCGTGATGCGCGGTCAGTAAATAGCTATCAGCAGCAGTGACAAAAGCGGCTAAGGCCTGGTAACGGGCATCACGGGCCGCGCTTTCCACACTGTCACCTTTAGCGACTTGCACCTTTACATGGTTAAAACTAAGTTGATGTTGCTGGCATTGCTGCTCTACCAAGGCGCCCCACTCTGCCGCATCCGGGTGTAAGCCATGGTTAATATAGACCACCTGCAAGCTAAACTGCTGTCGCTGCGGCATGCTCGCCAGCAAATCCAGCAGCACCATTGAATCTAAGCCACCACTGCAGGCCAGCACCAGATGCTTCGCACCCTGCTGCTGCAGGCTCTGTTGTATTAGCGTAGGGCTGAGTAAAGGCGCATTCATAATGCAAAGTCGTTAAAAAATCACTGGCGCTAGTGTAGCAAAAAAAAACCAGCCTGCAGGCTGGTTTTTTTGGTTTTTAACGTCGTTGTAAATCAGCAGTAACCGAAAGACATTAAGCGTTTGTAGCGTTTATCCAGCAGCTCTTTGGTGCTTAATTGCTGCAGTTTTTCCAAATCGCGGATCAGGATTTTTTTCAACGACTGCGCCATTTGCTCTGGCGAGCGATGCGCACCACCTAAAGGCTCAGCAATCACGTCATCAATTAAATCCAGCTCTTTTAAGCGTCCTGCGGTTATCCCCATCGCCTCTGCAGCTAATGGCGCTTTATCAGCGCTTTTCCACAGAATAGAGGCGCAGCCCTCAGGAGAAATCACCGAATAGGTGCTGTATTGCAGCATATTGACTTTATCACCGACACCAATAGCCAAGGCACCACCCGAGCCGCCCTCACCAATTACCGTACAAAGTACCGGTACTTTTAAACCCGCCATGACTTTGAGATTACGGGCAATTGCTTCAGACTGCCCCCGCTCTTCAGCACCAATCCCCGGATAAGCACCCGGTGTATCAATAAAGGTAATGATCGGCAGCTTAAAGCGCTCGGCCATTTCCATTAAGCGTAATGCCTTGCGATACCCTTCCGGGCGCGGCATACCAAAGTTACGACGGATTTTTTCTTTAGTGTCACGACCTTTCTGATGGCCAATCACCATCACTGCCTGCTCACCTAAACGGGCAGTACCAGCGACAATAGCATTGTCATTAGCATAAGTTCTGTCGCCAGCTAACTCATCAAAATCAGTAAAAATATGCTGTAAATAATCCAGCGTGTAGGGCCGGCGTGGGTGACGCGCTAATTGCGCAACCTGCCAGGCGCCTAACTCAGAGAATATCTTCTTGGTCAGCGTCAGACTTTTCTCTTTAAGCTTGTTAATTTCTTCTTCTAAACCAAGATCATAATCGCCATTGCGACTGACGTTACGTAATTCGTCTATTTTTGCTTCAAGTTCAGCAATCGGTTGCTCAAACTCTAAATAATTCAGCATCATCGACTATCACTACCTAATTAATTAAATTGCAGTTCAATTGTTGCTAATTGTCTTAACTGATGCAACAAAGCGTCCGTGGGGGTAACCCACCAGGCTGTCCCTAGCTGCAGGCTTATCTGCCCTTCCGGTCGTTGGTAACATAGCCGAACCGGTACAGTACCTGCGTTAAACTCTTCCAGTGCCTGTTGTAATCTTTGCAGGTAATTGTGGTCTATCTGCGTCGATTGTACAGTAATATTCAAAGATTTCAGGGTTTTTTCCCGAACCGCGGTAATTTCGCTGACGTCGCGGCTGGACATTGTAAGGCCACCATTAAAATCATCAAAGCTGACCTGTCCACTGATCACCAGGATCCGATCTTTTTGTAGTAGTGCTTCAAATGTCTCTAGTTGCTCCGTAAAAAACCGCACATCCAACCGCGCCGATTTATCATCCAGCGTAACAATAGCCCAGCGCCGGCCTTTTTTGTTAATCATCACCCGCACAGATACCACCAGCCCGGCGACACTGACCAGTTGATCTTTTTTGGTCGGCTGCAAATCTACTAACCGGCAAGACACATAGTGTTTTAGCTCGTCCAGATAACGATTGATAGGATGGCCGGTTAAATACAAGCCCAGGGTTTCACGTTCCCCCTCTAGCCAGACTTCATCCGGCCAGGCTGGCACCTGTTTAAAGCTTTTCGCCGCTTGCTCTGGCTGTGGGCTTAATAAGCCGAATAAATCATCCTGCCCTACCGCCTGTGCCCGGGCATGCTGCTCGGCAGCTTTCATCGCCTCTTCCAAACTGGCCATTAAGGCTGCACGGTGCGGCCCTAAGCGGTCCATGGCACCAGATAAAATGAGTTTTTCCATCACCCGCCGGTTTAAGCGCTTTAAGTCTACCTTAGCGCAAAAATCGAATAAATCAGTAAAGTGGCCATATTGCTGGCGGGCTTCAATAATAGCTTCTATCGGGCTTTCACCAACGCCTTTAATAGCCCCTATGCCATAAACAATCTGGCCCTCTGAATTAACGGTAAACTTATACTGGCCGCTATTGACATCCGGCGGCATCAGCTGCAGCTTCATGCGCTCGCATTCGTCTACCAGCGTCACGATTTTGTCGGTATTATCCATATCGGCCGACATCACCGCCGCCATAAATTCAGCCGGGAAATGCGCTTTCATCCACAGTGTTTGATATGACACTAGTGCATAGGCAGCTGAGTGCGACTTGTTAAAACCATAGCCAGCGAATTTTTCTACAAGGTCAAAGATTTTAATCGCCAGCTCAGGGTCAATACCGTTTTTGGCTGCGCCCTCCTGAAAGGTATCACGTTGCTTGGCCATTTCTTCGGGTTTCTTTTTACCCATAGCCCGGCGCAGTAAGTCAGCACCGCCCAAGGAGTAACCAGACAGCACCTGGGCTATCTGCATCACCTGCTCTTGATACAGGATAATGCCGTAAGTCGGCTCCAGAATAGGCTTTAGCGATTCATGCTGCCAGGTCGCATCCGGGTACGAGATTTCTTCGCGGCCCCGCTTACGATCGATAAAGTTATCCACCATGCCCGATTGCAATGGG
This sequence comes from Arsukibacterium sp., assembly GCF_036735525.1. Taxonomy (NCBI): domain Bacteria; kingdom Pseudomonadati; phylum Pseudomonadota; class Gammaproteobacteria; order Chromatiales; family Chromatiaceae; genus Arsukibacterium; species Arsukibacterium sp. The sequence continues at coordinate 46,465 of NZ_DAINOE010000002.1, forward strand.
CCTGGCCGGAACAGCGCCACCAGCGCTATCATATCTTCAAAACAGTCCGGCTGCAGGCGGCGGATCAAGTCTTTCATGCCGCGCGATTCCAGCTGAAAAACGGCTGTGGTATCGGCACGCTGCAGTAAATCAAAGCTGGCTCTGTCAACCAGCGGGATTTTATCAATATTAATCAGCGGCCGACCTTCTTTGCTCAACCGGCTGTTCGCCATTTGCACCGCCCACTGTAAGATGGTCAGGGTGCGTAAGCCTAAAAAGTCAAACTTGACTAAGCCGGCATATTCCACATCGTTTTTATCAAACTGGGTGACAGGATTATTGCCTTCATCGTCACAGTACAGCGGCGAAAAATCGGTAATTTTGGTGGGGGCAATAACCACACCACCAGCATGCTTACCAGCATTGCGGGTTACCCCTTCTAACTGCCGTGCCATATCAATCAGATCTTTTACTTCCTGATCCTGGGCGTAGAGCTCAGGTAAACGCGGCTCTTCTTTAAAAGCTTGCTCCAGCGTCATACCTGGCGTTGGCGGGATCAGTTTAGAGATGCGATCAACAAAGCCATAAGGGTGGCCCAGCACCCGGCCGACATCACGGATCACGGCTTTGGCCGCCATAGTACCAAAGGTGATAATTTGCGATACCGCTTCACGGCCATACATCTGGGCTACGTGTTCTATGACTTCGTCGCGCCTGTCCATGCAAAAATCGACGTCAAAGTCGGGCATCGACACCCGCTCCGGGTTCAAAAAGCGCTCGAACAGTAAATCAAATTCCAGCGGATCCAAATCAGTAATTTTTAAAGCATAAGCCACTAATGAGCCGGCGCCCGAGCCCCGCCCCGGACCTACCGGAATATCATTATCTTTACTCCACTGGATAAATTCCATTACCACCAGGAAGTAACCAGGAAAACCCATCTGGTTTATCACACCCAGTTCGATTTCTAAGCGCTCATCATAAGGCGCACGCTGTTGTGCTCTCACTTGCGGATCGGGAAATAACTGCTCTAGCCGCTGCGCTAAGCCTTCGCGCGATTTTAAGACCAGAAAATCCGCATCCGACATACCGCCAGTAGGGAAGGCCGGCAAAAAATACTCGCCTAAGCGGATGGTAACATTGCAGCGTTTGGCAATCTCTACCGAGTTTTCAAGCGCTTCAGGTAAATCGGCAAACAACTGCTGCATCTCTGCCTCAGTGCGCAGGTATTGTTGAGCTGAATAGTTTTTTGGACGGCGCTTGTCATCCAGCGTATACCCATCATGAATAGCGACTCTGATTTCATGGGCAGCAAAGTCGTCAGGGGTTAAAAACACCACTTCATTAGTGGCAACCACCGGCAGCTGGTATTGCTCAGCTAAATTGACCGCTAACTGGATATAGCGCTCTTCATCAGGCCGGCCGCTTCGTATCAGCTCCAGATAAAAACGCTCAGCAAAATGTTGTTGATAAAAACTGAGCAGCTCAGCTACGCTCTGCGGGTTTTCTTTAAGCAGCGCTTTACCCAGCAAACCATCTTTACCGGCTGATAACACTATTAAGCCGGCAGCATGCTCAACCAGCCAGTGATGATCCAGTTGCGGTTTGCCATCAACATGGCCGCGCAAATACGCTTTTGACAACAACATGGTCAGGTTTTGATAACCGGTGTTATCGATACACAGCAGTAACAGCCGGCTGGCTTCATTCGGAAACAACGGATGTCGTACCCAGCAGTCGGCACCCACTAACGGTTTAATACCGGCATCATGCGCTGTACTGTAAAAGCGCACCAAGCCACAAAGGTTCATCTGATCGGTCAGCGCCAACGCCGGCATACCTGCTGCGGCGGCGGCTTTGACAATCGGCTTTATTTTGGCGACCCCATCTATCATGGAAAAGTCACTATGTACCCTCAGGTGCACAAAGGCCGGTTCTGCCATGTTATGGCTCCTGCTGAACTAACATACGCACCGGCTTAAAACTGCGTCTGTGCTGGTCAATAATGCCATGCTGGGCTATTGCCTGCAGATGCGCGGCTGTTGGGTAGCCTTTATGGTTGTCAAAACCATACTGCGGGTACTGCTGATGCAATGCCTGCATTTCGGCATCCCGCGCGACCTTGGCTAAAATGGAAGCGGCGCTGATTTCCGCCACCAATAAATCGCCCTTTATTACGCTACTGGCAGGCAGACCAAAATCCGGAGTACGATTACCATCTACTAACACCCAGTCAGGGGTCATACTCAGCGCTGCGACGGCACGGCGCATCGCCAGCATAGTGGCATGTAAGATATTTAACTGATCAATTTCATGCGGCTCAGCCCGTCCCAGCGCCCAGCACAAAGCGTGCTGCTTAATGAGCTGCGCTAGCTCGTCCCGGCGTTTTTCAGATAACTTTTTGGAATCCGTTAAGCCCACTATCGGCCGCAAAGGGTCTAAGATCACCGCAGCAGTGACCACAGCGCCGACCAAAGGGCCGCGACCGACTTCATCGACACCACACAGCAGTTTTACGTCAGGTCGTTGATACAACATCAGAATGAATAACCTCAAGTATAGCTTCTGCCGCTTTTTCACTGGCTTGGCATTGGATGCTCTGGTGCAAACGCCGATAGTCGGCGATAACATCCGTGTTGTCAGTTTGCAATAACGGCATCATCGCCGCACAGAGTGCGTCTGGCGTGACCTGGTGTTGCAGTAATTCCGTGACCAGCGCCCGGTCTGCCAGCAAATTGGGCAAACTAAAATGTTTTAGCGTCACTAAGCGTAAGCCAATCTGATAGGTTAACCAGTTAACCCGGTAAGCGACCACCATTAAGCATTTTGCCAGCATCCCCTCCAGCGTGGCGGTACCCGAGGCAATAAAGGTGGCATCAGCAGCCAGCAGCACGTCACGCGCCTGACCGGTAAAGGTTGTAATCTTAAGCTCCGGGGCTATCTGCTGTTTAATAGCATTAAATTGTTCAGCTTTAGCCAAGGTAACCATATTAGTCACCAACTGCAGCTGGGGCATCTGTTGCTGCAGTTGCTTTGCGGCTAGTAAAAAATCGCCGGCCAGCAGTTTTATTTCGTTACTACGGCTTCCCGGCATGATTGCCAGCACCGGCTGTTGTGAGTCTAAACCCAGGCTTGCCTTGGCGGCGGCTTTATCCACGTCAAGTGGCATATTGTCTGCCATGGTATGACCGACAAAGGTACAAGGCACCTGATACTTATCGTAAAAGGCTTTTTCAAACGGCAGCAGCGACAGCACCATGTTGGTGGCTTTAGCAATCTTAAAAATACGCTTGTGTCGCCAGGCCCAAACAGAAGGGCTGACATAATGCACGGTTTTAATGTCCGCTTTTTTTAACTGTAATTCTACCGGCAGGTTAAAATCTGGCGCGTCTATGCCGACAAACACATCCGGTTTATCGCGCAATAGTGCCGCTATTATATCGCGCTTTACTTTCAATAAGCGCGGCAGCCGACCTAATACTTCTACCAGGCCCATTACCGCTAATTCTTCCATGTCAAACAAGGCATCAAAGCCAAGCGCTTGCATACGTGGGCCACCAATGCCGTAAAATACTGCATCAGGGTGATGCCGCTGCAACGCTTTAATCAGATCAGCGCCTAAAATATCGCCGGAGTGTTCCCCGGCGATAATAGCAATACGTAAAGACGGTTTGGATGACATTACCGCACTATACCGCGACTGGCATTCGCAATAAAATCGGTAAATACCTTCAGCTCTGGCAGTTGCTCAGCTTTGTCTGTCAGCGCCGCTAACGCCTCACTGACAGTTTGCCCTTTGCGGTACACTTCTTTGTAAGCACGACGAATTTCCAACAGCGCTTCAGGGCTGAAGCCCCGGCGTTTTAAGCCTTCGCTGTTAATACCGGCCGGCTGACAAGGCGCACCATGCACCATCAAATAAGGCGGCACATCTTTTAGTACAATAGAGCCACCACCACAGAAGCTATGAGCACCTATATGCACAAATTGGTGCACGCCAGTCATACCACCCAGGATCGCCCAGTCTCCCACATGCACATGGCCTGCAGCCTGAGCTCCACTGGCGAAAATGATATGGCTGCCAATCACACAGTCATGCGCCACATGGGTAGTGTTCATAAAGAGGTTGTGGCTGCCAATAATCGTTTTACCCTGATCTTGCACTGTGCCGCGATGTACCGAACAGCCTTCGCGAAACACATTGTAATCACCAACAAGCAACTGGGTGGCTTCACCCTTGTATTTTTTGTCCTGGCAAGCTTCGCCAATACTGGCAAACTGGAAAAAGTGGTTACCCTTACCAATAATGCTCGGGCCTTTTATCGCTACATGCGACTCGACAATACAGTCATCGCCTAACTCGACATCATGGCCTATATAACTAAAAGCACCAATTTTGACATTTTTGCCAATTTTAGCAGTAGATTCTATGACAGCAGTAGCATGGATCACGATATTACCCTTCTGGCACACATTAGTTCAGCGCAGCAGACCACCTGCCCTTCAACCTTAGCTTCAGCATAAAATTTCCACATATTGCGGCGTTCTTTTAAAAATTTTACTTCAATTATCATAGTATCACCGGGCACCACCGGCTTTTTAAAACGGGCTTCATCTATAGCGGCAAACAAATACAACTCATTAGGATCACGTTCAGTCACCGTTTTAAAACCAAGAATACCTGTAGCTTGCGCCATAGCTTCAAGGATCAAAACACCAGGAAATATTGGCATACCCGGAAAGTGTCCGGTAAAAATCGGCTCATTAATAGTGACATTTTTAAGTGCAGTCAAAGACTCACCCGGAACGTAATCTAACACCCTGTCAATCAGTAAAAAGGGATAGCGATGTGGCAATAAAGCCATAATGTCCTGCACTTGCAGGGTATTAAGTTGGTTAGCCAAAAATTAATCCTCTGTAGGCGATAACCCTGCTTCGACAGCATCAGCTGCCGGCAGATGTTTTTCCAGCTGTTTAACACGCTGGTATAGGTGCTCTATTTGTCTTATTTTAGCGGTATTACGGCGCCAGTCACTATTTGCGGTAGCTGGAATACCAGAAGAATACACACCTTTATCGGTAATGGACTTCATTACCATACTCATGCCAGTGATTTGAACACCGTCACAGATAGTAATGTGCCCATTAATGACGGCTGCACCACCAATAACACAATATCGGCCTATCTGAGTACTGCCCGCAACCGCTGTGGCGCCAGCTATGGCTGAATGATCACCAATTTTCACGTTGTGCGCAATCTGACATAAGTTATCAATAATCACGTTATTACCAATAACCGTATCTTCAATAGCACCACGATCGATACAGGTATTGGCACCAATTTCACAATCATCACCAATACGAACAGCACCCGTTTGCGGAATTTTCAGCCACTGACCACGCTCATTGGCAAAACCAAAGCCATCTGAACCTATTACGGCACCGCTCTGCACTGTACAGTTTTTACCCATGACCACATTGTGGTAAACACTAACATTAGCCCACAGCCTGCTACCCGCGCCAATCTGAGCATTCTCACCGATAAAACAACCAGCACCAATTTGCACCTGTTCAGCAATCACTGCACCGGCAGAAATAACCGCATTTGCCCCGATACTGGCAGTGGACGCTACACTGGCTTCAGCATCAATTATAGCAGACGGATGTACCGCTGTAGCGGCCATAGGTGTGGTATCTAGCAGTCTGGCGACTTTGGCAAAACCTACATAAGGATCGGCCAACACCAGGATATTGACACCGGGCGGCACAAAAGCAACATCTTCTTGCTTAACCAACACGGCAGAAGCTTGAGTGTTGGCCAGATAATGACGAAGTTTACTGTTTGACAGGAAGCTTATCTGACCGACGGTAGCATGCTCTAACGAGGCAACGGCAGAGACGCCGCAAGCGGCGTCTCCAATTAATTGCGCCTTAAGCTGCTCAGCCAGGCTTACCAGGGTTAACACTTGCATTACTTAGCTTTACTGGCCTGGGCCGCAACAGCATCTGAAATATCATATTGTGGCTTGGCGTATACTGCAGAGGTGGCATTGAGCACGATATCAAATTTTTCGCGCTCAGCAACCACGTCAATGGCAGTTTTAATTAAACCTAAAATTTTATTACGCTCTTCATTTTGACGTGCACGCATCTGCTCATCTAATGGCCGGGCCAGGGTTTCATATTGCTGGCGCAGTTCACCAATCTTTTTTGCCAGCTCTTGCTGCTGTTGTTCACTCATGGTCGGGCCGTCGCGACGCAATTTTTCCATGTTAAAACCGATATCTGTTTCCAGTTGATTTACTTGCTCAATGCGAGCAGCAAATTCGGTGCGCAGTGTTTCTTGCATAGTGGCAGACTGAGGGATACTGGCAGCAACGGCTTGCACATCCACAAAACCAATTTTGACCGTATTGGCCATGGCAGTAGAAGCCATAAACAGTGTGGCGGCCAACAATACTGCAGCTTTTGTCAGAGAATTATTAAACATCATTTTCCTTATACCTTTAATTAGAATGTTGTACCAATGTTGAAACTGAAATTTTCTTGCAAATCGCCATCATATTTTCTGATGATTTTTGCCAGACTGAAGGTTAACGGCCCCATTGGCGATATCCATTGTAACGATACACCAGCTGACGCCCGAATAAAACTCGGATCTGCGTAGTCAATTAACGGTGGTTCGCGGTCAGAACCACGAACCTGTTGCAAAGCAGCGTACCGGTTAATATCAAACTCGGTATCCCAGACGTTACCCGCATCAATAAACACACTGGTGCGCACTGAGTTACGATTTTCATCTTTTAAAAACGGCGTTGGCGTGATTAACTCCAATGTCAGCACGCCCATAGCATTACCACCAATCGAACGTTGCGAAACCTGAAATTGATCATTAGAGGGATCTGACGGGAAAGCGCCACCGCCGGCAACAGGATCTGGCACGCCCGGTACTATGCTGGCCTGGCGGAAAATGGCATGAGGCCCGATAATACGGTTTTCGAATCCGCGCAGGTTATAGCCGCCAGCATAAAAGTTTTCGGTAAAGGGTAAGGTGTAATCATAACCATTTTTACTACCATAACCATTCCCATAGCCCAGTTCTAACTTAGTGCGGAAGGTCCACTGATGATCAAAGCTAATCGGAATATATTGCTGTGCATCAAACATGGTTTTAAAGTACTGCAAATCTGAATTAGGGGTGGTCGCGCGAATATTCAGGCTAACCATCCGCCCCGCTGTAGGGAACAAGCCACGGTTTAATGTGCTGTGCATCCAGCCGGCACTCAGTTCATAGTTAGTGAAGTTGTAACCACCATCCGGGTTTTGCGCATCTAATAGCACGGCCCTGAAGTGACGCAACTGATCATATTCCTGAATCGAGTTAATTTTGTTAACTACATAGTTAGCACCGAAATTCAACCTGTTAAACTCGCTTATCGGGTAACCCACATTAGCACCTATACCATAACGGCGCTGATTGTAGGCTTCCAGGTTAGACGCCGCACTGCTGTAGTCTGTATCCATATAAAAGACTTGACCACCCAGGCTGACACCATCCAGAGTGTAATACGGATCGGTGTAACTCAGGCTGATCGATTTTTGAAATTTATTGGTACTCAGGCTGATACCGGCACTGTTGCCGGAACCAAAAAAGTTTTCCTGCTGTACCCCCACCTGGAATGACAATCCCTGATAAGAGCCATAGGAAATACCAGCGTTAAAGCTGCCTGAAGGCTGTTCTTTAATAGTAAAGGCTACATCAACCTGATCATCGACACCAGCTACAGGCGAAGTGTCAAAATTGACATCTTCGATGTAAGGCAAACGTTGGATCCAGTTTTTAGACATTTCCAGATAGTCATTTGACAACCAGGCGCCTTCCATTTGCCGTAATTCGCGACGAATAACTTCATCACGGGTATTACTATTTCCTTTGATGTCGATCCTTCTGACATAGACCCGTTTGCCCGGATCCACATTGATGGTTAACTCAACTTCTTTATTTTCTTCATCAATTTTGGGGATAGTACGAACCTGAGAGTTAGCGTAACCAAAACGCGCCATTAAACGGCCAATGCTTTCTTCTGTAAAGGTAACCAGAGCACCGTTATAAAGTTGGCCTTCGCGCAGCGGTAAAATGGCTTTGACCAGTTCATCCTGACCGATTAAATCACCAACAAAACTGACACCGCTGATTTTGTATTGCTCGCCTTCAGTAACATTTAATGTCACGTAAACGGCCGTCTTATCCGGACTTACCGAAACCTGAGATGAGTCTACGCTAAAGCGCAGGTAGCCCCGATCCAGATAGTAACTGTTAATTTTTTCAAAATCGCCCTGCAAGGTTTGCTTCTGATAACGATCAGACTGGTAAAAACGCCACCATGGCAGATCTTGTTTCGACTCAATGACACTGAGCAATTCTTCATTTGAGAACAACTCATTGCCAACAATATTGATTTGCCGTACGGAAGCCGCATCACCTTCAACAAAATCAAACTTCAGGTTTACCCGGTTGCGCGGTAAATAAGTGACCTGTACTTCCACCTTAGCCTGATACTTACCCACGCCATGATAGAATTCGGTTAAACCATTTTCGATATTTTTCAGAATGGTTTTATCCAGTGGTTCACCCACCTGAATACGATTACCAGCCAAACTTTCGTTTAGCTGCTCTTCTTTAATATCTTTGTTGCCAGAGAACTCAATATTGTTGATGGTAGGCCGCTCTTTTAAGCGGTAAATGATAGTATTACCGTCGCGAAACACCCGGATATCATCTAAATGACCGGCGCTATATAGCGTACGGATACTGCGCGACAGCGTATAGTCTGTCACATTATCGCCAATACTGAACGGTAGGTTATTCAACGCAGCTCCTAAGGCAACACGTTGCAGACCTTCGACCTGAATGTCCTGTACGGTAAAAGATTCTTCAGCAAGCACCGAGTTACTGCCTGTAGCAAGCAACATCGCAGCTACTAATCGTTTAATTGTCATTATTTGAACTACTTATGATTAGTTTATTACAAACGAGAAATATCGTTGAGCAGCGCAATTCCCATTAACATCAGCAGGACTAAAGCACCGAAGCGAAAACCTATTTCCTGCGCTCTCTCAGAGACAGGTTTACCGCGTATTAGTTCCACCACAAGATACATTAAATGCCCGCCATCCAGAATAGGTAACGGCAATAAATTAATAACTGCCAGATTAACGCTGATCAGCGCTAAAAAGGATAAAAAGGCAATAAGCCCTATACTAGCCGTGGCACCTGCGCCCTGAGCAATAGAAATGGGCCCGCTTAAATGCTTAACCGATACATTGCCAGTAAGCAGCTTGCCAATCATAGCAAAGCTTAAACGGGTCAATTGCCAGGTTTGCGCCACGCCCTCTGTCAATGCCGCCACAGGACCATAGCGCTGAGTGTAACGGATCCCTTCTGGCCAGTCTGTAACGACAGGTAACACCCCTAATAAACCTTGGCTAAAACCATCTGCGCGTACAGCACGCTCCGGTATCGCTGTCAGCGTCAGCGTTTGACCATCACGTTCAATCAGCAATTCCAGTGGTTGCTCAGGGCTATTCTGAATAGCTTGTTCAAACGGCAACCAACTGAGTATCGCCTCACCATTGGCCATCAATATTTTATCACCTGCCAGCAAGCCAGCTCGTTCCGCAGCAGAGCCCGGGCTAATATGCGCCAACTCTGTGGTACGTTCAGGCACTTGTAAATTGATCCCCAGGCTGTCAAATACCGTTTGCTGCTCAGGATTAAACTGCCACTGCCGGGTATCCAGTAGCCGCTCAGTGCGAACACCTCTGCTATCCTCAACACCTAAGCGAATATCAGCACGGCCAATTTGCTCCACTAACAGCAAATTTAAGGTACGCAAATCACGGGACGGATGGCCGTTGACACTGACAATCTGATCATTTTCACTGAGTCTGGCTGACGCGGCAATGGACTGCGGCTGCACCGAGGACACCACAGGCTTCACCTCTGGTACGCCAATCAGATACATCATACAGAGCACAAAAATAGCAAAAATAAAGTTAGCAGCCGGGCCAGCCACAATAATAGCCATGCGTTGCCACACGGTTTTATGGTTAAAGGCTAGATCCTTAAATTGCGGCAATACCGGATCAACCCGCTCATCCAGCATTCGGACATAGCCACCTAATGGAATGGCGGCAATAATAAACTCAGTGCCCTGACGATCCCGCCAGCTAAACAGTGCTTTACCAAAACCAATAGAGAACGTCTTAACTAACACGTTGTTACGACGCGCTACCCAAAAGTGGCCGAACTCGTGTACGGTAATCAGCACACCTAACGCCACGATAAAGGTCAGCGCATTCCACAAAAAAACCGACATTAACTTAACACCCTCAGCTGTTGCTTGGCAAAGGCGCGGGCCTCTGCATCGAGCGCTAATATATCATCCAGTGACTGTGCATGATACCCCAGAAACCGGTTGAGGCAGCTTTCATTAACACGGTGGATGCCGGTAAAGCTCAGCTGCTGTGCCAGAAAAGCCGCTACTGCCACTTCATTAGCAGCATTTAACGCCGTGGTGGCGCCCTGTCCGGCGCTACACGCCGCGATAGCCAGATATAAATTAGGATAACGTTCAGGCTCAGGGGCGCTAAAGCTAAAGGCAGGTAAATTGAAAAAATCCAGCGCAGCTACCGGGCTGCTGATCCGCTCCGGATAAGCCAGCGCATGAGCAATTGGCGTGCGCATATCGGGTTGCCCCAGTTGCGCCAGCACTGAGCCATCAGTATATTGCACCATTGAATGAATAATACTTTGCGGGTGAATAACGACCTGTATTGCCGCTGCCGGGCAATTAAACAACCAACGCGCTTCAATAAACTCCAGGCCTTTGTTCATCATGGTCGCGCTGTCGACGGAAATTTTTTGCCCCATGTTCCAGTTCGGATGCGCCACAGCTTCGGCTACGCTGATCTGCTTAAAGCTATCTAGCGGCCGCTGCAAAAAGGGCCCGCCACTACCGGTTAATAATAGCCGCGCTATACCTTGTGCTGATAAGTCTGCCTTATAGCACTGCTGCTGCAAATGCGCGGGCAAACATTGAAAAATGGCATTATGTTCACTGTCAATCGGCAACAAACGCGCACCATGTGTTGCCACTTTTTGCATAAAGAGCTCGCCGGTCATCACCAAAGCTTCTTTATTTGCTAATAACACGGTTTTGCCTTGCTCTACTGCGGCCAAAGTGGGGAGCAGGCCAGCGGCCCCAACAATAGCAGCCATCACGATATCGGCCTGTGGATGTGAGGCTAAGGCAATTAACCCCTCAGCACCACTAAGTACTTCTGTATTGATACCTGCCGCTTGTAAACGCTGCGCCAGTTGCTTTGCCGCAATCGCATCCTGCATAGCGGCAAACGCCGGTCGTACCATTAGACATTGCTGGTACAGCAACTCGACGTTGTTATTAGCCGTTAACGCCAATACACTAAATTTGTCAGGATGCTCTGCCAGTACCGATAAGGTGCTAACACCAATAGAGCCGGTAGCGCCCAGAATAACCACATGGCGCATTACTGCACACCACCGAGCAGCAACAACAATAGGGCATATAAGGGTGCCGTTGCCGTCAGGCTGTCAATTCTGTCAAGAATACCGCCATGACCGGGTAAAAAAGCGCCACTGTCTTTTACGCCAGCCGCCCGTTTAAACATGCTCTCGGTCAAATCACCAAACACCGATAACAAGCACAACAGCGTCGCCGCGATATACCAGAACACGGCATTGGCAGGCCAGCCAACATATAACAATAAGGAGGTAAGGAGTAACAGCACTAATGTCAGGCCACCGAATAGGCCTTCCAGCGTTTTACCCGGGCTGACTTTGGGTAATAACTTAGTCCGACCGAAAGGTTTACCGACAATATAACCGCCAATATCCGCCGCCCAAACCAAAATAAGTAAGCCGCAAATCAACCAGGCACCATAAAATGGCGTTGCCGTGTAATCAATGCCGCGAATAAACAAAATCGCTACCCAGGCGGGCACCAGCGTCAGCCAACCCATCAACGCACGGCGCCAGTCGCTTGATGCCCACCAACGCTGGCTGCGCGGATAGCTCAAGACCAGGCCAATCGCTAATAACCACCAGCCGGCGCCGGCCAGCAACAGCGCATTGAGTAACAGATTAGCACTGAAATCTAAGCTCGATTGCGCGGGCAATAACCAATATAAGCAGGCAAAGAGAAGTGCACTCAGAACCACATAAGCCCAACGCATACGCTTAGATGGCAGACCGCAGAAGCCACTCCACTCCCAGGCGCCCAGTAAAAAAGCCAATGAAATAAATAATGCAAAGCCAGGCAAAGGCAAATAAAACACCGCCCCCAAGGCCAGCGGCGCCAATAACAGCGCGGTAATGACTCGTTGTTTAAACAATATTGTTATCCTTTGTTCTCTAAAGCGAGTTCTCTGATCTGCGCCCCGGTGCAGCCAAAACGGCGCTCACGGTTAATAAAGGCAGCAATAGCCTCAGAAAATACCTCTTGCTCAAAATCTGGCCATAAGGTGTCAGTAAACCAGAATTCAGCATAAGCGGCTTGCCATAATAAAAAATTGCTAATGCGCAGATCGCCCCCGGTGCGTATTAATAAATCCAGTTCAGGCTGATCGGCCAACTGCATCAGCTGACCCAGTTGCTGCTCATCAATGGCATCCGCATTAAGCTGACCACTGGCCACTTGTACTGCTAATTGCCGACTGGCATTGACAATGTCCCAACGACCACCGTAATTCGCTGCAATATTCAGCGTTAAAGCGGTGTTATCTGCGGTCAAGGCTTCAGCCTGTTTAATACTAGCGACCAGTTTAGCGCTAAAAGCACTGAGATCCCCCACCACTTTTAATCGCACATTATGTTTGTGTAATTCTTTTACTTCTTTGTGCAGTACCATCAAAAATAACTGCATCAGGGTGTCAACTTCTTGCTTGGGTCGACGCCAGTTTTCGCTACTAAAGGCAAACAAGGTTAAAGACTTAATGCCCAGTTCACGACAAAAACGTACACTGCGTCTGACCGCTTCTACCCCTTTTTTATGACCCCAAACTCGTGGCTTACCCTGCCGCTCAGCCCAGCGGCCGTTACCATCCATAATAATTGCCACATGTTGTGGCAATGCTTGTTGTTTGAGCTGCGTTTCTGCAGTCATAAATAAGACCTGTCCTTTTGTGCATATTCAGCAGCACACAGCAACATTAAATGAGCCAGCAGCTGATAATAAAAAGCGCCGTAGAGCATTACTGGCACGGCGCCCGGTCACGCAAATCAGCTTAAGCTGATTAAACTTCCATCAGTTCTTTTTCTTTATCAGCCAATACTTCATCAATCTTTTTGACATAGGTATCAGTTAACTTTTGAATTTCATCTGCCGCGCGACGTTCTTCATCTTCGCTGATATCTTTATCTTTAAGCAAGGATTTAAAATCGGCATTGGCATCACGACGAATGTTGCGAACCGCGACGCGGCCGCCTTCGGCTTCCGCACGCACCAGCTTGACCAGGTCTTTGCGCCGCTCTTCTGTCAGGGCAGGCAACGGCACACGAATAACAGTGCCGGCAGACATAGGGTTTAAGCCTAAATCAGACGCCATAATGGCTTTTTCTACGGCTGCAGTCATGCTTTTGTCAAACACAGTAATGGCCAGAGTACGGGCATCATCAATAGAGACGTTAGCCACCTGGCGCAAAGGTGTGTCTGAGCCGTAGTAAGACACTTGAATACTGTCTAATAAACTGGGGTGTGCCCGGCCGGTACGAACTTTGGTTAATTGAGATTTCAGCGCATCGACGCTTTTTTCCATGCGGATTTTACTGTCAGCAATAATGTCGTTAATCACGATCGTTATCCTTAAAAAATGAGACGGTAGCGAATAGTGCTAGCGTTAGTTTACTGTAAATTTTCAGCGTGGTCGATCACGGTGCCTTCAGACTCACCCATAATCACTCGTTTTAATGCGCCAGGGGTATTCATATTAAACACCCGAATTTGCAAGTTATGATCCCGTGCCAGCGTAAAAGCCGCTAAATCCATGACTTTCAGCTCTTTATCTAACACTTCGTTGTAGGTCAGTTTGCTGTATAAGGTAGCTGTAGGGTCTTTTACCGGATCGGCAGAAAATACGCCATCTACCTTAGTAGCCTTTAACACGGCGTCAGCTTCAATTTCGATGCCGCGTAAGCAGGCTGCGGAATCTGTGGTAAAAAACGGGTTGCCGGTACCGGCAGAAAAAATCACTACCCGACCTGATTTTAATAAGCTGATGGCTTCGGCCCAGCTATAGTTATCACAAACACCGTTCAGTGGAATAGCTGACATCATGCGGGCATTGACATAGGCCCGGTGCAACGCATCACGCATCGCCAGACCGTTCATCACCGTCGCCAGCATACCCATATGATCGCCTACCACCCGGTTCATACCGGCTTTTGCCAGACCTTCGCCGCGAAAGATATTGCCACCGCCAATTACGATACCTACCTGCACACCCAGCTCTACCAGCTCTTTAATTTCTTGTGCCATACGGTCCAGCACCTTGGGATCTATACCAAAGCCTTCATCGCCCATCAGGGCCTCACCACTTAGTTTTAACAGAATGCGTCGGTAGGTTGGTTTTGGACTGATGCTCATGGGTACCCCTTGTCACTGGTTAAGTGAAAATGTTAGACGTGGTGATAAAAAAAAACCGCGACGTTAGTCGCGGTTATTCTAGCGGTTTTTAGTCATTTGCTAAAGCGCAAATTACTTTTTGGCCGCAGCTATTTGTGCCGCTACTTCAGCAGCAAAATCTTCTTCTTTCTTCTCGATGCCTTCGCCTACTTCCAAACGAATGAAAGACACAGCTTTAGCACCATGTTGCTTCAGGAAGTCACCAGTAGAGATAGCAGGATCTTTAACAAATGGCTGACCAGTCAAGCTCACTTCACCGGTAAATTTAGCCATACGGCCTGCAACCATCTTCTCAGCGATTTCTTGTGGTTTGCCACTGTTTACCGCGATATCGATCTGGATTTGACGCTCACGCTCTACCACTTCGGCAGACACATCTTCCGGGTTGACATAACCTGGGTTGTTCGCTGCAATGTGCATAGCAACATCTTTACCGATGTCTTCGTTACCGCCTTCCAGCACGGCTAATACACCAATACGGCCAGAGTGGATGTACTGGCCGATAACGGCGCCTTCCACTACAGCGATACGACGAACATTGATGTTTTCACCAATTTTAGCTACCAGAGTCGCACGGGTATCTTCAACTGAAGTACCGTTTAAATCTGCGGCTAACAGGGCTTCAACGCTATGAATGCTGTTAGCCTGAGCTAAATCAGCTACGCTATTAGCAAACGCCAGGAAGCTGACATCACGTGCCACGAAATCGGTTTCACAGTTGAACTCGATAGCAATACCAACACCGTTTGCCACGCGAGTTAAAATTACGCCTTCAGCAGCAATACGGCCGGCTTTCTTAGCTGCTTTAGCCAGACCGCTCTTACGCATCGCATCAATTGCCGCTTCGATATCACCGGCAGTTTCTTCTAAAGCTTTTTTACAATCCATCATGCCAGCGCCAGTGCGCTCGCGAAGTTCTTTTACTAAAGCGGCGGTTACAGCCATGGGAGCTTCCTCGTAATAAATTCGGTTAGACAAACAGGGGCGTGCTGCCCCTGTTGCAAAGTTTTTGTGTCAGGCTGCGGCAAACACCGCAGCGCTCAACAAAAGTTATTCTGCTTCAACGAAAGCTTCGGCTTCAGCCACAACTTCGATGTTTTTGTCACGACCTTCCTGGATCGCCTGACCAACGGCTGCCAGATATAACTGGATAGCACGGATGGCGTCGTCGTTGCCCGGGATTACGTAATCAACGCCCTTAGGATCAGAGTTAGTATCAACAATAGATACTACCGGGATACCCAGGTTGTTGGCTTCTTTGATTGCAATGTGTTCATGGTCAGCGTCGATCACGAACAGTACGTCTGGTAAACCGCCCATGTCCTTGATACCGCCCAAGCTCTTTTCCAGCTTGTCCATTTCACGGGTACGGTCTAAAGCTTCTTTTTTGGTCAGCTTGTCAAAAGTACCGTCCTGGCTTTGCGCTTCCAGATCTTTTAAACGTTTGATTGACTGACGCACCGTTTTCCAGTTGGTTAACATGCCGCCTAACCAGCGGTGGTTAACATAAAACTGATCAACTTTGCCGGCAGCTTCTTTAATCGCTTCTGAGGCAGCGCGCTTGGTGCCAACAAACAAAATTTTACCTTTTTTAGCAGCAACTTGCTGAATGAACGCTAAAGCGTCGTTCATCATAGGTACTGTCTGCTCAAGGTTGATGATATGAACTTTATTACGGGCACCGAAAATGAATGGCTTCATTTTTGGGTTCCAGTAACGGGTTTGGTGACCGAAGTGCACGCCCGCCTGGAGCATGTCGCGCATAGAAACTTTTGCCATGATATAATATTCCTATTAAGGGGTTAGGCCTCCATGCATCCCATATCCCGACTCTTGCCTATTGGCTAAAGCACCCCGGTATATGTGTCGATGCATGTGTGTTATGTTTTAAGTTATCGCTAAGTTGGCAATCAATTTGTCTATCTCATAACCGGAAGTTCTGAATAATCAGCACTCCGACAGCAACAACTGCAGCTAAAAAGCTACAAGCGCAGCCAAAAGACAAGTACAATGCGATTTGCTAAATTGCGGCGCGCTTTATACCATAGTAAGCCAGTAAACACAATTAAATGTGTCATTTTGCAGCAATCAGCATGTTTATTTTATAGCAGTCAGCAACCAAAGAGGCAGTCCATGACAGCGAGCATCAAAACCCCGGCAGAAATTGAAAAAATGCGCGTAGCAGGGCGTCTCGCCGCAGAAGTACTGGAAATGATTGAACCCTATGTTGTTGCCGGCGTAACCACTGATGAGCTCAATAGCCGCTGTCACGATTACATTACTCAGGTGCAACAGGCGATACCGGCGCCACTGAATTATCACGGCTTTCCTAAATCCATTTGTACCTCCGTCAATCAGGTGATTTGTCATGGTATTCCCAATGATAAAGCGCTAAAAGACGGCGACATCATCAATATCGACATCACTGTGATTAAAGATGGCTATCATGGCGATACTTCCAGAATGTTTGTCGTCGGCCAGCCCTCTATTCTTGCCGAGCGTTTAATTAAGGTCACGCAAGAAGCCATGTACCTCGGTATCCGCAAGGTAAAAGATGGCGTGAAATTAGGCGATATCGGTTTTGCCATTCAGCAACACGCAGAAAAACACAGCTATTCTGTGGTACGCGAATACTGTGGCCATGGCATAGGGGCAGTGTTTCATGAAGACCCTCAGGTATTGCACTATGGCCGCCCTGGTACAGGCGAAACCCTGCGCAGCGGTATGTGCCTGACCATAGAGCCGATGATTAACGCCGGTGCCCGCCACAGTAAATTACTGAAAGACGGCTGGACTGTAGTAACTAAAGATCGCAGCTTATCGGCGCAGTTTGAGCACACTATACTGGTGACCGATAGCGGCTGTGAAATTCTGACCTTACGTGCCGATGACACTATAGAGCGGCTGGTCATTGCCGATTAATCCGGCTGAGTAACCGGGCTTATTGACTGGGCCAATTCTAAGGTCATTACAGGAGTATATTGTGACGCAAGTAATCAGCTTTAACCGGGCCCTGCCTGCCAGCTACTCGCTTGAGTCTTACAAAAAGCATTTTGCGGAATTTCATGACTGGCTGATCCGCAGCTTTGATACGCAACCTATAAATAATCTCGTTAAGGCCCGTGCCCGCTTTATTGATCAAGTGCTGGTGGAGCTTTGGCAGCATTGTGGCCTGGCCAAAGAAGCCGATTTAGCGCTGATAGCTGTCGGCGGCTATGGCCGTGGCGAATTGCATCCTTACTCCGATATTGATTTATTGCTACTCAGTGCTCGCTCGCCGGGTCGGGCTCAGCAAGAAGCCATTGCCAACTTTATTACCACCTTGTGGGATTTGCGCCTGGAAATTGGCCACAGTGTCCGCACTGTTAAAGAATGCATCAGCCTTGGCAGAGACGACATTACTATTGCCACCAATTTACTGGAAATGCGCCAGCTTACCGGCAGCAAGCCTTTATACGAACAGCTACAGCAGGCACTAAATGCCGATGGTTTATGGAGCAGCCAACGCTTTTTTCAGGCCAAGCGCCACGAACAACAGCAACGTCATGCCCAGTACCATGGTACTGCCTATAATCTGGAACCCAACTTAAAAGCCAACCCCGGTGGTTTACGCGATATTCAAACCATAGGCTGGGTGGCTAAAAAGCATTTTAACACCCGTACCATGCGTGAATTAGTCGCCTATCAGTACCTGACAGAAGATGAATATCAGGAACTGATGGAGTGTGAAGCCTATTTGTGGCAAATGCGCTTTGCCTTGCATCTAGAAGCCGGGCGCAATGAAAACCGACTGTTATTTGATTATCAGCCCGCCGCCGCACAGCGCCTGGGGTTTGGCGCTGATGGCAAAGCCTCGGTTGAGCGCATGATGAAACGGTTTTTTCGCACCGTGCAACGGGTCAGTGAACTGAACGAAATGCTGCTGCAGCATTTTGAAGGCAGTATTTTACAAGCACCACAAAGTGGCAAGGTTCAGCTGCTGGATGATTACTTTGAATTAAACGGTCATCTGATTAAAGCGCTCGACAATGCTATTTTTGCCCGGCGCGATAACCTGCTGCGCCTGTTTTGGCATATTGCTAATAATTCCAATATCACCGGCATACACTCCACCACGCTGCGCTTATTGCGCCAGGTGCGCCGCCGCTTAATGGGTGACTTACAAGATTACGAAGCGTGCCGTCAGCTATTTATGGCCTTGCTGCGCCACCCGCGCGGTATGGACAAAGCCATTACGCTGATGCACCGCTATGGCATACTGGCCGCTTATCTGCCGCAATGGCGCAACATTGTTGGCCAGATGCAATTTGATTTATTTCATGCCTACACCGTGGATGAACATACCCACCGCTTACTGAAAAACCTGTATAAATACAGCCAGCCTGAGCACGAGAGTGAGTTTCCGCTGTGTACTGATATTGTCAGGCGTATGGAAAAACCCGAACTGCTGTATTTAGCCGGTATTTTTCATGATATCGCTAAAGGCCGCGGTGGCGATCACTCTGAGTTGGGCGCGTTGGATGCCCGTGAGTTTGCCAAGTTGCATAAGCTGAGTGAGTTTGACAGTAAACTGATCGCCTGGCTGGTCGAGCATCACCTGTTAATGTCGGTTACCGCCCAGCGCCGAGATATTCATGATCCAGCAGTGGTAGCCGAGTTTGCCGAAAAAGTGCGCGATGAAACCCGCTTAAATTATTTGTATTGTCTGACACTGGCCGATATCCGGGCCACCAACGATAACCTGTGGAATGACTGGAAAGGCTCTTTGCTACGTGAGTTGTTTCTGGCCACCCAAAAAGCCTTTCGCCGTGGCCTGGAAAAACCGATGGATCTGCGCGATCTTATCCGCGAAAATCAGGCCGAAGCCCTGCGTTTGCTGATCAAGCAAACCTTTATTGAAAGCGAAGTGCTACTGCTGTGGAGCCGCATTAAGGCCGATTACTTTGCCCGTTACAGCCCGAAACAAATTGCCTGGCATTGCGAACATATATTACGGCATAAAGATCTTTCTTCGCCACTGGTACTGGTCAGCAAGGCCCCCATAAAAGGTGGCACCCAGGTGTTTGTCTATACCCGCGATGTGCCCGGTTTGTTTGCCCGCATGGTCAGCGCACTCGATAGCAAAAAGGTCAATATTTTTGATGCCCAGATAATGACCAACAAAGACGGTTTTGCCATGGATACCTTTGTTATTCTTGAGCAAAATGGTGACAGCGTCAGCTCCCCTACCCGCCAGCAAAGTATTAAGCGCGCGTTGGAATTACATATCAGTGGCAAACCCGACTTATCGCGGCAAAAACCGCGTTTATCACGGCAGATGCGCCAGTTTAATGTACCGCCCAAAGTAGCCTTTTTAAGTGGCAGTACCAAGCATCGTACTATAGTAGAAATTGCCGCACTGGATACCCCGGGCTTACTGGCCAGTATTGCCGGAGTATTTCAGCACTGCGGCTTAAATATTCATGCCGCTAAAATCACCACAATTGGTGAGCGCGCCGAAGATTTTTTTATGTTATCTAACGCAGAGGACGACGCTTTAACGGCAGAACAACAAAGTCAGTTAAAACGCGCTCTGATCTCACAACTCTCCCAGGAAACAGAAGGCTAGACTATTATTATGTCCGAGTTAAAACACCTTATCGAACAAGCGTTTGAACAACGTGCCACTATTACCCCCAGCACTGTCAGCCCAGAGCTGAAACAAGCAGTGGAGCAAGTACTGGCGATGCTGGATAACGGCAGCGCGCGGGTGGCAGAAAAAATTGCCGGCGAGTGGGTGGTGCATCAGTGGCTGAAAAAAGCCGTATTGCTGTCGTTTCGGATCAACGATAACGAAGTGATGGATGGCGCTGAAAACCGCTTTTTTGATAAGGTGCCAATGAAGTTTGCCAACTACAGTGCCGAGCAATTTAAAGCTGAAGGCGTGCGTATAGTGCCGCCTGCCGCGGTACGCCGCGGCAGCTACATTGGTAAAAACGTGGTGGTGATGCCGTCTTACGTCAATATCGGCGCCTATGTCGGCGAAGGCACTATGGTCGACACCTGGGCCACAGTGGGTAGCTGTGCGCAAATTGGTAAAAATGTGCATTTATCTGGCGGTGTCGGTATCGGTGGCGTGCTGGAACCATTACAGGCTAACCCTACGATTATCGAAGATAACTGTTTTATTGGCGCGCGCTCAGAAGTGGTGGAAGGCGTCATCGTCGAAGAAGGCGCTGTGCTGTCGATGGGCGTTTATATCAGCCAGAGCACCCGCATCTATGACCGGGAAACCGGCGAAGTGAGTTACGGCCGGGTACCGGCAGGCGCGGTAGTGGTTCCGGGTACTATACCGGCAAAAGATGGCAGCCATAGTTTATACGCCGCTATCATTGTAAAGAAAGTCGATGCCCAGACCCGCGCCAAAGTGGGTATTAATGCGCTATTACGCAGTATTGAAGACTAAGCACAGAAAAGGCTTTAAGCACCAGGCAATCATTTAATTGCCTGGTGCTATAGCTGTTTGACAGCGTCAGAAATGCTCGGCAAGCCAGGGCAAGGCAACATCTTCTGCTTGCAGGGTTTCACCGGCATCCACTTGCAGCATAGGCGCCACCGGGGTGGCTTGTAACTCTTGCATCAGTTCAAACAATTGCCGGCCGGCAGCACAAAAGGTGTCACCGTAGCTGCTATCCCCCATCGCAATTACCGCGAATTGCTTAGTAGGCAGTAACGGGAAGCGATTTTTTAACTCCAGATAAAAAGGGAACAGATTATCCGGGATATCGCCCTGCCCAGTGGTGGAGCTAATCAACAGCCAGCAGTCGGCATCAAATTCCAGTACTTCATCCAGCGTAGCTTCAGTTAGCCAATGCGCATCATGGCCTTTTTCCGTTAATAACTGCAGCGCCTGCTCTGCCACAAATTCCGCGCCGCCATAGACACTACCGACCATCAATGCAATTTTACTCATGTCTTCTCCACTAAAAATTCACTAAAACATTGTTGATAATACCCAGCGTCGGTTGGCCAGTCAAAGCGCTGCAACAGCGGCACAAAGTCGGTTAAATGAGCAGTAAAGTGCAACGGCTCAGCAGTTAACGGATGCTTAAGCCGCAAGGTATAGGCCATTAACATTAAGCGCGGGCAATGCAGCTGCTGTTTAAAAAACGCATTATGTTTGCCATCACCATGGCTGGTATCGCCAATAATAGGGTGGCGCAGGTGCGCCAGATGCCGGCGCAACTGGTGTTTACGGCCGGTTAATGGCTGCAGTGCCACCAGCGCATAACGACTGCTGGCATAACGGCCCACGGCAAAGGGTAATTCTACCTGCTGCAAAGGCTGGTAACGGGTTAGCGCTTGTTGTGCTGCTTTATCATCGTGGCTGAATTTATCGGCTATATCATCCAGCTGCCGGCTTAATGGGTAATCCAACTCACCTGCCTCATTAATAAAACCGCGAACCAGCGCCAGGTAACCTTTTTGCCACAAGCCTGCCTGGTTTTGCTCTGACAGCAAACGCGCGACTTCTGAGGATAACGCAAACACCAACACCCCTGAAGTAGGCCGGTCCAGCCGATGTACCGGATACACATGCTGCCCCAGTTGGTCGCGCAGGGTTTGCATCACAAACAGGGTTTCATGCTTATCTAAAAAAGAGCGGTGCACCAGCATACCGGCCGGTTTATCAATGACCACCAGGGCATGATCCTGATATAAAATCGGTAATATGGGTGCGCAGCTTAATTCTGGTTCAGCCATGCATCTAATCTCTTAATCGCCGCCAGCAAAGGCGCCAACTGCTGCGACTGCCCGGCAAAAGCCAGCTCAGCATAGGGAAATATCGCGATTTTATCCGGTAACGCCATGTTAGCATCGAGCAGAGCCTGCATTCTTGGCAACAGCACAAACTCTAACCACTGTGGCAAGGACAAGGTATCGCAACAAAAAGGCGCCACACTGGCTAGAGCCTGCGCTGAAGGCGGTGTGCCACTCCACAAGCCCGCCTGTTTTAACTCTGTTTCTATATTCTGCAGTAAGGTTTGCACCTGAGACGACATGAGCACCCTGTTTAGGCAAAGGCTGATTGCTTAAAAAGGCTATTCTAGCATAAGCATGACGCTTTACAGTCTGCAGATGATAGTTCAGCAGGGATTCACGCCCTGCCCTCTATACCTTGTTTGTGCTCAAGCATGAAAACAAGGAATCACCATGAAAATACTGCTAAGTGCCTTACTGTTATTCACTACTATCAGCCTTAACGCTGAACAAGCGGTTATTACCACCACAGAGCAACATGGCAACGCACAAAGCGGCACCATGAGTGAAACTTCCGGACTGGTTAGTTCGCAAAGTTACAGCACCGATGTCTGGTTTCACCGGCTGGAGTTGGAGTTAACGGGTGACATTAACAACAACGGCTTCTTCCATAGGCTGTATTTGAGGTTTGATGCTGACACCAATCGCGCCAGCCAGCCGGTATGGGCTGAGTTTAGCTTGCAACGCCCAGGCCGGGCAGAGCAACGCTTTCATGTCAGCTCAATATTTTGGTTATACCGTCAAAGCCGCAATGACTGGTTTGCCATTGACACCATTTTTGAACATGACTATGCCACCGCTTATTACGATGTCATTATCCGGTTGTATGATGCTAATACCGGCTGGTTACTGGCCGAAATATCCGGCTATGATGAAATAATTCTGGCTGATCTGCCGCTGGAAGATCTGCAACGCGATCAGCCGTTATTGGTTGTGGTAGAAAGCTACGGGGGCAGCCTGGGTATCTTTGTGCTGTTTGGGCTGGGGTTGCTGTTTTATCGTCAGTACCTGTATGGTCGTCGTTTCCATAGAAAAAGCACATTTACTGAGTAAGCGGTGCTCTCCTTATATTGTAAAACTGCCGCTAAGGCCACATGATAAGCGTTCATCGATTTGGAGAGCCTATGACCTCAGTCTGGTTAATTTTATTACTGGTCAGTATTATGTATCTGTTTTGGCTGCAGCGAAAACAAGATGAACGTGCTTTGCTGCTGGCCCGGCAATTGTGCAAACAACAAGAACTGCAATTACTCGATTGTGGCCGAAATCGCCACTGCTGGCGCAAACAGTCGGGTAAATGGCGCTGGTTAACCCTGTATCAGGTTGATTTTAGTGCCGACGGTGAAAGCCGTTATCAGGCCGAATTGCTGCTCAGCGGTTTACGGCTGGCGGCCTTTAACCTGCCGCCGCACCGTATCTAAGCGGAATTGGCGTTAACCCTGGCGCGGCCTGAACATCAGGCTGCCGCTCACGCTACCAAATTCCAGTTCAGCCACCGTTGTGTAACTGTCATCATTAAAAAAACTCAGGTACTTGGGTAGCGTGACAAAAACCCCTATACCGGCTGATGCCGCATCCCGATCAACAAGGCTATCAACAGCATGGATCAAATAATGCCCCAAACCAAGATGTTGATATTTAGGTAATACAGCAATAAAGGCTAACATATGATAGCGCTCTGCCGGCATAGCAGCATGAATTTTTTGCTCTTTAGCTAATAACTGTTTAGTCGAAACAAAACCCGCGGTCAGCAACATCTTCAGCCGCCAGTGCCACAAACGGTTAGCTCCGACCCCTGAATCTGGGCCTGTTACACAGGCCACACCAAGCAACTGTTCACCACTGAAAATACCCACTATTGGCTGATTAGCCTGCCAAAAGGTATTGAGTTCTTCTCGAATGGCTGCACGCAGCCTGGCATCGTATTCTGAAGTATCGGCACGGAAAATTTGCATAAACAGCGGATCATCATGATAGGACTGATACAACACAGAGGCGGCCAGTTTCAGTTCTTCACCATTTAGCAATGTAGCTTTTATATTGCTGGTATCTAATTCAAGGGGTTGGGCGGACATAGCAGACATCCTGATTATTGTTGTTATTTTCATCACAATATCAGTGCCGTTCAGACTTGCCAAGCGCTTATAGCAGTGATAATGGAACTTTGCAGCAAGGCTGAGCTCTACCAGCTATGCTTAACCAATAAGCTTAGCTGCATCTTTTCTCAACAAGAGTTCATTTTCTTAAGGAGGCGACATGGACACCAGTAGTCATAACTTATCGACGTTGTTTGCGCAGTTTGGGCTGGATAGTGAGCCTGAGGCCATTGACAAATTTGTGCAGCAACACCGCTTGCATGCGCAGACCAGCTTGTCTGATGCGCCTTTCTGGAATCAGGCGCAAGCCAGTTTTATAAGAGAAGCCTGGCGCGCAGATTCAGATTGGGCTGAAGTGATAGATGAGTTAAACAGCTTGCTGCATTAGCAGCAAGCCAGGATGACAATGACACTCAGGTTGTTATAAATACTGGTAAGCTTTATCGCCCCAGCCGCTTAACAAATTATGTTTAAATACCAGCGGGGTGCATTCATCTTTACTGGTAACACCATCACTTTTAACGTGGTGAGTGCGGTAAAACAGCACTAATACTGTCTTGCCGTCCTTTTCAAAGCTTTCAACAAAATCCGGGGTACCCAATAACGCACGCACCTCATCTACAGATAAGCCAGGGCTAAACTGATTTATCTGCTGCTGGTTAAAATTCTGGGTCTTACGCCATTGTTCATCTGAACTGCTTCTCAGCTCTTTATCGCCAATAGCCACCACACAACCACTTAAACTTACCACTACTATTGCTGCTACCACGACGTTAGCCAGCTTAACCTTAGCACTCATCTGTTGCTCCTTCTCGTTATATCTCTTTTATGTACATGGTTAGATGTACATTGTCATACCCAAACTTGAGTAAGCTAATAAAGCAAGGCGAGTGCCAATTTTAAAATATATAAAAATCAATGTTTTACATTATAAGGCTTTTCGCCATGCCCTAAATGATGGTAGTTTTAACGATATTTTAGTGATTTTGGCGACCTTAATGTCTAGCCCACTGCAACTGTTACAACATACCGCCGCCAGTTTGCTGCGGCAGGGTAAAACGCCCAGTCTGGCGTTATTTAAAGCCAGGCTGGCCAGCCAACTCAATGGCCCTGAGTTATTCGCCGCCTATCAGCAATGGCGGCAATTGCCCAGTGCGGAGCAAGCCGTGGCCGGCCCATACATCGACAGCGCCCTGCCAGCCGCTGAACCAATGCCATCAGCACAGCAAGCGCAACTAGATCGCATTGAAGCCAAGCTCGACCAGCTGTTACATCTGTTGCAGCAAAACCAAGAGCAGCCTGATGTATCTGGCTGAACTGCGCTTTAAGATTATCGCTGACACCCAGTTAGCCCTTGCAGAGCAGGCCATTCGCGGTTATCTGGAAGCCTTAATTTTTAATGGTCAAGTACTGGGACGGGAATTTCCTACGGCGTTACAACAGACGGCATTTGTCAGCCGGGTAGTGATACCCCAAACTACCGCCTTACACCGTCATTGCCACAGCCAGCAAGGTCTGCAACAGCTGCAACGACTGGCCAGCGCCGGTTTAGGGTATCCACAGTTAACAGTACTGGGTGAAGACTTAATGTCGCAGCATACCAGCCCCACTGAGGCACCAGCAGCGCTTATTATGTTTAGTACCTTTGCTGATAACTGCTCAATACTGCGCTGTATCGAACACTTTGCGCCAGTGCCGCTATACCGTTTTGCGCCAGTTGATGCTATTGATCATCAACCGCTGATCCGCTGGCAAATTCAGTTTCAGGCATTAGATGAGATACAGTCGCAGCAAAACCGGGTGTTGCCTAAAGTGGCTGAAAACAGCTTGCAGCAGTTGCATAGTAAGCTTAATCGTCAGGGACGATCTTTAGCTAATGCCATCAGTCAACGCAATAAGCTCCCTGTGTATTACGCGCTCTATAGTGGCAGCAGCAGTAACTGCGCCACAGAGGCAGCCAAACCCTGCCCTGGCTGCGCAGCACCTTGGCGCTTAGCCGAGCCGCTGCATCAGATTTTTGATTTTAAATGTGAGCAGTGCCGGTTACTGGGTAACATCGCCTGGGATTGCCAAGCGTAATTTGCAATCATATCAATAGGTTAGTCAAAATCCGGGCTATAAGGAGCTGGCCGCAACTGATTAAGAAAGTCAGCAAGATTGTCTGCCACTTTTTGCTGCACATCTTTACCAACAGACTCCAGATATACCTCACCGGTCGCGTTTAATACCGAGAGCATAATGTTGTCATCTTCTGTCACCGCAAAAAATACCGTTTCACGCTGTTTTAAGCGCCGT
This sequence comes from Arsukibacterium sp., assembly GCF_036735525.1. Taxonomy (NCBI): domain Bacteria; kingdom Pseudomonadati; phylum Pseudomonadota; class Gammaproteobacteria; order Chromatiales; family Chromatiaceae; genus Arsukibacterium; species Arsukibacterium sp. The sequence goes on from NZ_DAINOE010000002.1 coordinate 73,358, forward strand.
TTCATTATTAAATGACCAATAATATTTTCCTGCAAACGGGGTAAGTCAGCCGCACTCCACACCATTAATAACGCCAGTTTACCGCGCTGATGGTCGGCTGCCAGGTTGGCACCATAATACTGGCTATAAAATTGTTTGATATCAGGGTGTAACTCGCACTCCAACGCCAGCTCAACATTACTGAAATCAGCGGCAGGTTGCTGCAACACTGGCTGCCACTCTACCTGTTGTTCGTCAATGCGGCGCACTATACAGGGCGAGCTGTCGTCTTGCTGGGCCCAGCAACACATCTTAATATTTTGCTGTTGGTGCCACTCATTGCTGGCTTCAACAAAATGGCTGTATGCTTTGCTTAATAACACTGTCTACTCCGCCGTTTAACTATGCTAAAATTTAGCGCATTGTAACTGTAATGAGCAAACGATGACACAGAGTCCATCCGATATACTTGCCAGCCTGAGTCTGGGCAAAATCACCGCCTACGCCGAATTTTATGATGCCAAGCTGCTGCAAGCCGTGCCTCGGAGCATGGGCCGCGATGCATTGGGTTTATCAGCCAATGCGCTGCCTTTTGTCGGTCAGGATATCTGGCATGCTTACGAAGTATCCTGGCTCAATGCTAAAGGTAAACCTATGGTAGCACTGGCGACCTTTGTGGTGCCGGTAAGCTCGCCTAATCTTATAGAGTCTAAATCTTTCAAACTGTATCTAAATAGCTTTAATCAAAGCCGCTTTGCCGATTTGGGCCAGGTCTATCAACACCTGCAACGTGATTTATCGGCCTGTGCTGGTGCACCTGTTACGGTGAGTCTGCACAATGTTAATGAAATCATGGCTTTTCAGCCCACCTGGATCCCCGGCATTTGCCTGGATGAGCAAGACATCAATGTCGAGCATTATCAATATGATCCGGGTTTACTCAGTGGTCAGGGATCGGACAAGATCATTGAAGAAAAGCTGCATTCGCACCTGTTAAAATCAAATTGTTTGATCACCAACCAACCCGATTGGGCCAGTGTATTTATTCATTATAGGGGCCGGGCTATTAACCATGAAGGCCTGTTACGCTATTTGATTAGCTTTCGCAGCCATAATGAGTTTCACGAACAATGTATTGAACGCATTTTCTGTGATATCTGGCATCGTTGTCAGCCAACATTTCTGGCCGTGTATGCCCGCTATACCCGCCGTGGCGGTCTGGATATTAACCCACTGCGCAGTAGTGAAGCCTATACGGCTCCGGCCATTCGTCTGAGCAGACAATAACCCGTACCCGCAACTGTAACCTTTCTTGCCAAAGCACAGTTTTTACTGTGACTTGGCAGTAAAAATCATTATCTTGGCAACTTTAAGCATAAAATTACGTAATGAAAGCTGAAAGCTTTCATATCAACTTTCATTTTGAAGCAAATTTTGCTTTAATTAGCCCGAGGTTCAGCCACACTGAACCCGAATGCTGATGGAAGGCGATATGATAGATCTTACCCCTGAAGAAGAAACGAGTTGGTTCCCCTATTATCTGACCAAGTAGTTTTAGTGCCCACTTACCACTAAACTATTAACAAAAGATAAACGCCGAACTGCTACCACAAAAAAACAGCGAGCCTCAGGGCTCGCTGTTTTTTTTCACTGTTATCCTTATGATCGTAATCAACTATCGCAATTCTGCAAGATACGGATATACTTAAATCTACGAGTATTCTCGGCTACCGTGATAACGGGGTGATCCGCTTGCAAGACGATATCAAACAACAGTTAACCAAGGCGCTACAAGCCCGTAAACAGCTTGAAGATACCTATGAGCAACAATTCCACATTCTGGCGTTGTTTGTACAGCGGCTGTCATTACTCAGCAAAGGTATTGACATCGAACTGGACAACCGATTAGCTAAATTACGTACCGAACTGGCCAGAGGCACTGATTTAGCTAAACTGCTGCCCTTTATTGAAGATACCAGTAATAGTTTAAAGCAACTGGAAAGCAAGCAGCAACAGCAGGTGTTGCAAACCCAGCAACAACTTAGCCAGGCCGGCAAACTACTGCAGCAGCAAAAAGGCTTACCCGATCAACTACGTCGCGATTTACGCAGTCTGCTCAACCGGGTCGAGCAGCCCTCGTCTACTGTGCAGGCGTTTATGCCCTTTCTCGCCGATTTAACTTCGCTATATCAAACCGCGCTTCAAGCCAAAAGCAAACTGGATGCCGGCGATAACTCTGACGAAGTCCGCTATGGCCACATTTGCCGGCAGATCTCGGTAGAGCTGACTAATTTACTGAGTGAACTGGCCTTTGCCGAGAAGAACTCCAGCAAAATTGAGCAGATTAAACAAAGCTTGTTACAGCAACTGAGCATTGAAGGCTTACTGGACGCCTGCCTGCAAACCATCAGCTTAATTGTCTCAAGCATTAACGAAGAACGTGAATCTTCTGAGCACTTTTTATTAAAACTGAATGATGCACTGGCGATGGTACAACAGGCAATGGCCTCGTCGTTGCAACAATCCGGGCAGTTGCAAATTAAATTGCAAAAGCTCAACCAACAAATAGAACAACAAATTGATCATCTGGCCGAACATAGCCAAAAAGCCACCTCGTTAGTGCAACTAAAACAACTGGTTACCGACAAACTGGAAACCATTACCAGCTCTTTGCGCGAAAAAGAACAACTGGAGCGTACCGAGCGCAAGCAAATTTTATCGACGTTGCAAAGTATGCAATCAAGGCTTACGGAATTAGAGCAAGAAGCGCAACAATTTAAAAAACGCTTAGCCGAACAAAATTTCCGCAGTCTGCAAGATGCCCTGACCGAAATTCCTAATCGTGCAGCCTTTGATGAACGCTTCGCACTGGAAGTCGCCCGCTGGCAACGCTATAAAAAGCCCTTGTGTATAGTGCTGGCCGATGTCGATCATTTTAAAAATATCAATGATACCTATGGCCACAGTGCTGGCGATAAAACCTTAAAAGTCATTGCTAAAGCGCTGCAAAAAGGCATGCGTAAAACAGACTTTATTGCCCGTTACGGCGGCGAAGAATTTATTATGTTACTTCCGGAAACGGAATTGGTCGAACTGGCCGAGCCACTTAATACCTTGCGCGAACGCATTAAAAGCATCGCCTTTAAATTTAAGGAGGTGCGGGTGCCAATCACCATATCCTTTGGTGCCACTCAATTGCGTGAGGATGACAACAGCCGTCAAGCCTTTGACAGAGCAGATGAAGCACTTTACGAGGCAAAAAAGGCCGGACGTGATAAGGTGATCATTCACCGCTAGCCGCAATGACATTTTTCTCAGCAGGGAGACCTTTATGCAGGTGCATTTAAACCCACTTGGCGCTATGGATTTATTATCACAACTTGAAGTAGACCGCCTACAAAACAATACCGATGATGATGCCTTCACCTTATTCCGAAACTGCTGCCTGGCCGTACTAAATGTTGGCAGCCATACTGACAGCTCGGCCGACATTTATGATCAATACCGTGATTTTTCAGTTACCCTGCTCAGTCGCGAGCGCGGCATTAAAATGGAACTGAACAATCCGCCGCAAAGTGCATTTGTCGATGGCCAGATTATCAAAGGTATTCATGAGCACTTGTTTGCGGTACTCAGAGACATTTTGTTTTACCACACCCGCCATGCGGCAGCCGCTAACCCGCTGGATTTACACAATAGTGCCCATTTAACCCATACCGTGTTTGATATTCTTCGTAATGCGCAGGCCATTGAAGCTACCGCCGAGCCCAATATGATCGTGTGCTGGGGTGGCCACTCCATTAACGAAGTAGAGTACAAATACACCAAAGAAGTGGGTTATCAACTGGGCTTACGCGGTATGAGTATTTGTACCGGTTGCGGCCCTGGCGCCATGAAGGGCCCGATGAAAGGCGCCACTATTGGTCATAACAAGCAGCGTATTCAAAATGGCCGCTATCTGGGTTTAACTGAGCCGAGCATTATTGCTGCTGAGCCACCTAACCCCATCGTTAATGAGCTGGTGATTTTACCGGACATCGAAAAACGGCTGGAAGCCTTTGTAAGGGTAGCGCATGGTATTATTGTGTTTCCGGGCGGTGCTGGTACAGCTGAAGAATTACTATATCTGCTGGGCATTATGTTGCATGAAAACAATGCGGGGCAGCAACTGCCGATTATCCTGACCGGCCCGAAACAAAGCGAAGCTTATTTTCGGGAAATCGCCTGTTTTATTGAGCTAACCCTGGGCGCAGATGCCTTAAAATTAATCGATATTGTGATTGACGATCCTGCAGCAGTGGCACGTAAATTAAAATTAGGCTGCGCTGAAGTGCGGCAATATCGTAAATCGGTTGGTGATGCCTATCACTTTAACTGGACACTGCATATCGATGCCGATTTTCAGCAGCCTTTTATCCCGAATCATCAGAATATGGCCGCACTCGACTTGCATCTGGAGCAGGACAAGGCAACACTGGCAGCGAATTTACGCCGGGCCTTTTCCGGTATAGTGGCGGGCAATGTCAAAGATGAAGGGATCAGAGCTATCCGCCAGCATGGTCCTTTTGAACTCAGTGGCGAGCCGAAATTAATGCAGATGATGGATACCTTGCTACAGGCCTTTGTTGATCAGGGGCGCATGAAGTTACCTGGCAGTGCTTATCTGCCATGCTACCGGATTGTGCGTTAACATGGCCCGATTGTTACTGATAGACGCGCTTAATGTCATTCGACGACTGTATGCGGTGCAGGAGCGCCCGTATTTGCCGCTGCCCGATGAGGTGGCTGACAGCACTAAGCAACAAATTATCAGTAATACTAAGCAAATGTTGTTGCAGCACCTGGCCAGGTTGCAGCTGGAACTGACCCCCAGCCATGCCTTGCTGGTATTTGATGGTCGCGATAGTCAGTGGCGGCAACAACGTTGCCCCAGCTACAAAGCCAATCGAAAGCCGATGCCAGCGATTCTCAGTGCGGCACTGGTGGATTTACAACAAGCAGTAGAAGATAGCGGCATCCGCTGCTGGCAGCAAGATGAGTATGAAGCCGATGACATTATTGCTTCTATTGCCTGTAAAGCCCTGCAACATCAACAAGAAGTCGTAATTGCCTCTACCGATAAAGGTTTTTTACCCTTATTAACCCAGGGGGCGTTGATTTACGACCCTTTTAATCAGCAGCTGATCAGCGAACAGCAGGTCATCGATAAATTCGGCGTGCCAGCCGGGCAACTGGTCCGCTTCTGGAGCTTGGTCGGCGATAGTACCAATAATATTCCCGGGGTCAGTGGTATTGGGCCCAAAACCGCGCTGGAGCTGATGGCGTTGGGTAATACCCTGACCGAGGCACTGGAGCACCCGGACTGCCCGCGTAAACTACGGGATAAAATTCTGGCTGATAAAGAGAACATTCTGAGTTATATGCAGGTTCTCAGCCTGCAAACTCACTTACAACTGGGCTTAAATATGCAGCATATCCGCCTTAACCCTAAGCCTTAATCAGCGGTAGCCAGATGATAAAACTCAAACCCTTCGTTTATTTTGGCATTGGTATTATTAGCTACGCATTTATTACGTTGGCGGTATTGCTGTTTTATAAAGATGATCCGGCCCAGATGAGCTGGCAGGACCGCGAGGCTTTTAATCATAAATTTATTAGCCGTCTGGATATAAAGGCTAACCTGACGCAGGATGATATTATGCAACGTTTAGGTGGCCCGGATATTACCGAAGCGGTGCGTTACCAGCAGCAAGTTCACCAGCTATTGTATTACCGCACCCACCGTAAATTAGCCGATGGCATTACCACTGCAGACGAGTGTACTGCCCTGCTGTTTATCGACCGCCAGTTAGTGGCGGTGGCTGACGATGCACTCAGTCAGTATAAGGAGCTGCCGGTACATGACTCCCGTTGACAGTAGCTGGCCGCTTTTTTATCAACAATTATTGCAACTACAGCAGCCTGAACCGGATGCGGCGCGCCGGGTCGCGCTGGTGCAACGTCTGAGTGAGCAATTAGTACAACTGGCAGAGCAGCACAGTGCCAGTGTAGTGGCGCGACTGGCTTTGCAGCCCTCAGTACTGACCACGCCGGCGCTAAAAGCGGCCATCTTAATACTGCTGTATTGTCAATTTGAACATATCAGTGCCAGGCGCAGCCTGCCTTTACTGCAAGCCACTTTACTGGCCAGCAGTCAAACGTCGCCCCAGCCAGCAGCTACTATCTGGCTGCACAGCGCACGCCAGTTACAGCAAGCCAGCCTGGCACCAGCCTTACAACAGCTGTTAACCTCAGCTCACGCCGCCTCGATGCAAGCGCCGCCCTGGCAGCGTCACTGTGACGGCCCCTTGTTATTTCAGGCCTGTCATACTGCCAGTGCCCTCTATCAACATGGTCAGTGGCTGGGCCCGGAGCGCTTACTCCAGCAAGCCGGCCACTATCCGTTGCTGGAATATTTAGCCGATAAACTGGGTCCGGCGCTGTACCGCCTTGGCCGTTTTGCGCGTGATAACAGTGGCCAGCTGTATTTGTGTTGTGCCGTTAGCCCCAGCCATTATCAGCTGCTGCCCTATGAACCCGCGCAAAAGCAATTTGGCCCCGCTGTGGAGATGGCTGTTGACCTGCCGGCAACCACTTCAGGTGCAAATGCCGGCAACACAGCATTGCAATGGCTGCCGCCTCAGCGTTTACTCAGCAGCCAGTGGCTGCAAAGCTGTCAGCTAAACACCAGCCTGCCCAATAGCAGTGAACGGCCGTTATCGCAGCTGTTTGAACGTTCCATACTGAGCGTGCTGCCTTACCAGTCATTAAAAAAACAGCTGGAGTTATTATCGACACAGCCGTTAATGGTGCAATCTATTCTCGACAAGGCACAGAGGGTCAGCCGCCAGCAACTGCCTATTCAGCAATTGCGCCATGCCATCAGTTTACTGGGGCAGGATGCACTGCCCTCTGTAGTAGCACAAGCTGAGCTATATCAGCAGGCAGCACTGCAACAAAGTGGCCATCATGCCTGGTTTGTGCAGCTGCAACGCTGCCTGCAACAGGCGTTGTTGTTGTTAAGTGACGCCGGCCACACTGCACTGAGCCTCGATGCCCTGAGCGACAATGACGCTGCATTACTGGCTGGCTGTAGCTGTTTGCCGTTTTACCATTTAGCTTCTGCTGATTTACTGCCATTAAGCCGCTGCGATCAACAGGGTTTGTTGCTAGATCGCTTAGTACAACAGCAGTTATGGCGCAGCCCTGAGTATTTAAGCAGCCTTGCTCAGCTATTACAGCACTATCAGCTAGATGACTGGCTACCCGGCCTGCCGATGTTACAAGGTGCCAGCCCGCCCGCGTCATTAAGCCGGCCACAGCAGCAGGCGACTAGCTTGTTGCTGCTCAGTTGGCGCTTATGCCTGGCGGTGTTTTGTGCCGATAGGCATAACCAGCAGCAATGGCAGCAAGCGCTGGCGCAACATCAAGCCCGGCTGGGGTTGCCAGAAGCCAGTGCCAGCAGCTGGCAGTTGCAATTAATAGCCCTTAGTCAGCCTTTTTTACCGTTACCTGTGGACCTGGCTAAAAAGTAGTTTTATTACAACATTCACCACGGTGATACTGTGTATTCAGCGCGCTTTTAGGCTAATTCTCCCCCAAACTGGTAATTAAAGCCCGAAAACGCTATACTTCATGCCGTTTCGGGTGCCATTCCACGCTGCGCATCCTCCCGCTGTTAACCCATTTTTGTATACTAAGGATCCCAATGAGTAAGCAAACTATTACCGTCATTAAAGGTGATGGCATAGGTCCAAGTATTGTTGAAGCCGCTATTCAAGTATTGGATAAAGCCGGCTGTCAGTTTGACTACGAATATGTCGATGCCGGCTTAACCGCACTGGAAAAAACCGGTGAATTATTACCACAGGCTACGCTTGATGCGATTGCCCGTAATAAAATTACCTTAAAAGGGCCGTTAACCACGCCGGTTGGCGAAGGTTTTACCTCTATTAACGTCACTTTACGTAAAAAATTCAACTTGTACGCTAATGTGCGGCCGGTCATTTCGTTTAAAGGCACCAAGGCCCGTTACGATAACATTGATATTATTACCATTCGCGAAAATACCGAAGGTATGTATTCTGGCCACGGCCAGGTGTTATCGCCAGATGGTTTAGTGGCAGAAGCCACCAGTATCGTCACCCGCGACGGCGCTCAGCGCATTGCCGAATTTGCTTTTGACACTGCCCGTCGCGAAAAGCGTAAAAAAGTCACCATAGTGCACAAGGCCAATATCCTGAAGTCTACTTCTGGTTTATTTTTAAGAACCGCACGCGAAGTAGCGCAGCGTTACCCAGACATTGAAATGCAGGAAATGATTGTCGATAACACCTGCATGCAACTGGTAATGAACCCGCAGCAGTTTGATGTGATTGTTACCACTAACCTGTTTGGTGATATTTTATCCGACTTGTGTGCCGGTCTGGTTGGTGGCTTAGGCATGGCACCAGGTGCCAACATTGGTAAAGACTGTGCCATTTTTGAAGCGGTACACGGCAGTGCGCCGGATATCGCCGGTAAAAATCTGGCGAATCCAAGCTCGGTGATTTTAGCCTCTATTCAGATGCTGGAATATTTAGGTGAGCAAGATAAAGCTGAACGTATTCGCGCCGCGCTGGCCGATGTGATTGCCACCGGCGATCGCACCACCCGCGATCTGGGCGGCAGCTTTGGTACTACCGACTTTACCCAGGCGGTTCTTGAGCGCTTATAATTAGGCTGGTAATAGCTGACATTACAGATAAAATAGCCACCTGATGTGGCTATTTTTTTATGAGACTTGCAATGACCCAAGCCAACAACCCTTTACATGGCATTACGCTGCAGCAAATCGTCACGGCCTTAGTCGATCACTATGGCTGGCCAACACTGGCGCAGCACATTGATATTAACTGCTTTAAAATAGACCCTTCGGTAAAAAGCAGCCTTAAATTTTTGCGCAAAACGCCCTGGGCACGCGAAAAAGTGGAAGCATTGTTTATCGCAACTAAGCTGCATCAGTAATAGCTGTATCAAACATAAAAGGCTATTGGCTGACCCTATTATCACCAATATTATTAATCTGATCCTATTATCAAGGTTGTACCTTAGGAGGTTTGGATGCCACGTTTAACCAATAAAGTAGCACTGATCACTGGCGCCGCCCGCGGCATAGGCGCGGCTATCGCACAGGCCTTTATCGCTGAAGGTGCCACTGTTTACCTGAGTGATCTGGATTTTAGCACAGAGCAACAACTCGTTATGCAACCCGGCGCAAAGGCCCGTTTTATCACCTTGGATGTCCGCGACGAACATGCCTGGCAGCAAGTTACTGCAAGCATTGTTGAGCGTGAAGGCACATTAGATGTGTTGGTTAACAATGCCGGTATCACCGGCATTGAAACCAGCAGCGCGGCACAGGATCCGGAACATGCCACACTAGCGGCTTGGCGTGCGGTGCACGCAACCAATTTAGATGGGGTTTTTCTGGGCTGTAAATATGCTATCCGCGCTATGCGGGCTCAGGGTAGCGGTTCTATCATCAACATGTCTTCCCGCTCTGGCATAGTGGGCATTCCCGCCGCCGCTGCTTACGCCTCCAGTAAGGCAGCAGTGCGTAATCATACTAAAAGTGTCGCTCTGTACTGTGCTGAGCAAGGCTTAACCATTCGCTGTAACTCTATTCATCCGGCGGCTATTTTAACGCCGATGTGGGAGCCGCTGCTGGGTGATGGGTCTGAGCGAGAAGCGAATATGGCGCTTTATGTGCAAGATACCCCGTTACGCCGCTTTGGTACGCCAGAAGAAGTCGCGGCCGTTGCCGTGCTGCTTGCCTCTGATGAATGTGGTTATTTAACCGGCGCCGAGATCAATATTGATGGGGGCATTTTGGCAGGCGCGGCTGCCAGTCCGTCTCAATGAGTTTTGGTAGTAACACAGCTATAACTTCATCAAGTGCCGCCTGGGTACATTGGTTAATTTTGATCTGACCCTAATATCTAACCCTAATATCTAAGGGAAACATTGTTATCGATGCTGCCAGGCTCCATTAATCCAGAAGTCTTTGAGGAGCATCCATGTCCTCATGCAACACCCGAATAATAAGCACTTCCGCGTCTAAAACTTGATAGAATACAGCATGGTGCTCTACTTGCAATCGTCGATATCCCGCAAGAACATGTGCGTAGTTGGCACCCAGTAAAGGATGATTAAGCAGCTGTTTCATACCAACTTCAAGAGAATCAACGTATTTATCCGCTTGAGCAGTCCCCCATTCTTCACAGGTATAAAGCCAGATCTGGACAAGATCAGATACCGCCTTGGGCGTGACACTGAGCTTAAGCACTAATTAGCCTTTTTTATCAATTCACGGCCAGCCGCTTTGATAGCCGCTATGTCTAGCGGTTTAGACTCACCACTGGTTTCCCCTTCAACAAGAGCTTGTCTCAGGGTAGCAAGACGCTCTTTAGCTTGTTGGTCTCTGCGTATCAGGTCACGTATATACTCGCTATCATTACCAAAGTGGCCACTTTTAATTTGCGCTTTTACCCAATCTTCTTGTTGCTCAGTCAGTGTGATGGTTTTCCGATGCATACTCATAGCAAGTGACCCTCTCTAGGTTACAATATGAAATTATCATACTACTTTCATAGATTGGATCAATGCCCTATTTTTGTCGACCAGAACTGATTTCCCAAAGGGTTTTATTCCGCGATTAGAGCCGCAACATGATGTTTTTTGAGTGAATAGCCCTTTCTGGGAATGGGCACTAAGGTTTATTTTTATCTGACCCTCAAATCCCAGGTACAGCTAATGTTGTTATTCACAACAAAAGCCGCTGCATGAAACACTGACATTTAAGGCTATTTAATGCCAAAGGAAGTTTGACTCCGCTGCTTAAGCATAGCGGAGTCAGGGTATCGAATGGATTTAGAAAAAAATAGAAAGAAACACACTGTTAGCTATTATTGCTAACCATTATAAATAGTGCCGCCGTCATTTAAGTAATCCCGCAATACTTTGGCGGCGGCATCACGCTGTACTTGCAGCACGACTTCTACGCCGGCATCGCGCAGGTATTGATAGCTCGACTCAAACACCGGGCCTTCGTCAAAGCCGATAGCGCGGGCATCCTCTGCGGTAGCGGCACAGACCAGTCGCTTTACACCACTCCACAAGGTGCCGCCTAAGCACATAGCGCAGGGCTCGCACGAGGTAAACAGTTCGCGTTTTACGCCATCAGCACTGAGGCTAAAGCTTTGTATGCGCTGCTCGGCCAGCATGATGGCCACCATCTCACCATGGGCGCTGGAGTTATGCATTGGCATTACCCGGTTCACCCCAACACTTAATAGCTTACCGCTGTCGGCAGCAAAAATAGCACTGCCAAAAGGGCCACCGGTGCCGCGCAATACGTTTTGCCTTGATAACTCAACGGCTAAGGCCATTTTTTCATCATCACTTACATAAACCCGCTGCCAGTCGACCACAGTGTTAATCCAGTCGGGCAGCGTGATCTGTACGCTATGCATTGGCGAGCCTACTAAGGGCATTATTCGCCTCCTGCCAGTGGTGTGCTGTAGGCCAGCTCCATATCCCAGGGTAGCTGGATCCAGGTGTCTTGCTCGATATCGGTGACGTATTTATCCACCAGCGGCTTGCCCTGCGGCTTGGCATAGACAGTAACAAAACAGGCCGTCGGAAAGTGCTCGCGCAGTGCGCGGGCCGTTTCGCCGGTATCAACCAAATCATCAACAATCAACAACCGCGCCGAGTCAGCCAAACTGGCGTCTTTTAAAATCTTCAGACTGCCTTGTTTATCGTGCTGATAGCTGGCGACACAGATAGTGTCAATCACCCGGATATTCAACTCACGGGCAATAATGGCCGCCGGTACCAAACCGCCGCGACTAACCGCAACAATCGCCTCAAACTGCTGACCCAGTAACTGCCCTGCCAGTTCTTTGGTCGCACGGTGAAAAGCTTCCCATGACACGTAAAACATCTTGTTCGTTGCTAATGACATCCTGAACCCCTTTACTATGCCAATACTGACTCAGAGGCAGCCTAAGGCTACTTCGACCATTTCATTAAAGCTGGTTTGGCGCAGCTCAGCGCTCAGCGCTTCACCGGTGCGGATATGATCGCTCACAGTAAAAATGGCCAATGCATTAATGCCATATTCTGCCGCTACGCCATACAGGCCAGCCGCTTCCATTTCTACGGCCAGTACGCCGTATTTTTCCAGCGTATCAAAAAGGGTATCACTGGGGTTATAAAATAAATCTGAGGTAAACACATTGCCCACTTTCACATCAATGTTCTTCGCGCGGGCCGCGGCCACGGCTTTTTCCAGCAGGTTAAAGCTGGCAATAGCCGCAAAATCCATACCGCCTAAACGGTTGCGGTTAACCATAGAATCGGTGCTGGCACCCATACCAATTACCACGTCGCGCACCTTGACATCCAGCGGCAAACCACCACAAGAGCCAATACGGATAATGTTTTTCACCCCGTAAAACTTCACCAGCTCAGTGGCATAAATAGACATAGACGGAATGCCCATGCCAGAGCCTAACACACTGACTTTTTTGCCCTGATAGGTGCCGGTGTAACCGAACATATTGCGCACGGTATTAACGCACACCGCATCGTCTAAAAAGGTATCAGCAATATGTTTAGCGCGCAGCGGATCGCCTGGCATCAGTACTGTTTCGGCAAAGGCGCCTGCTGGCGCATTAATATGTGGTGTGGCCATAAATTCAGTTCTTCTCTTTAAATTAAGGTTGTATTGCAGCTAAAAACGACTCGCCGTAGGCCATCGCTTCTAAGTCAAAATAATTGGCCAGCGTTTGCCCCATGTCGGCAAAACTCATACGCTCGCCCAAATCAACACCGGTTAAGCCCGGCCGGTACAGTAACACCGGCACATATTCACGGGTATGCTCAGTGCCGGGCCAGGTAGGATCACAACCGTGATCAGCGGTCAGCAATAGCAGCGTATCCTCGTCACAAGCGGCCAGGATGTCTGGCAGGCGTTGGTCAAAATACTGCAGGGCTTCGCCATAGCCTATTACATCGCGACGGTGGCCGTAGTTCTGATCAAAATCAACCAGATTGGTAAAAATCAGGCTTTGTGCCCGCTGCTGCTGCATTTGCGCTATGGTGGTATCAATCAGCGCAGCAAGACCGTTGGCTTTTATACTTTGGCTGATGCCCTGATGAGCAAAAATATCGGCAATTTTACCAATGCTTATCACTTTACCACCCGCAGCAGTCAGTTTATCCAGCACTGTGGGCGCCGGGGGTAGCACCGAGTAATCGCGACGGTTGCCGGTGCGGGCATAATTATCCGGGCTATCGCCCAAAAACGGCCGCGCTATCACCCGCCCTATATTGTATTTATCCAGCAGCTCACGCGCCACCTGACAAAACGACAATAAGCGCTCTAAGCCAAAATGCTGTTCATGCGCCGCCACCTGAAACACGCTGTCGGCTGAGGTATAGCAAATGGGCTGCCCCGTTTTGATATGCTCATCACCCAGCTTCACCAGAATGTCGGTGCCTGAAGCATGACAATTGCCCAAAATACCAGTCACACCAGTACGTTGGCATAATTCCGCAATCAGCTCAGGCGGGAAGCTGTCGGTTTTAGCATGAAAATAACCCCAGTCAAACAGCACCGGCACCCCGGCCATTTCCCAGTGGCCACTGGGCGTGTCTTTACCACTGCTCAGTTCGCGGGCATAGCCATAGGCACCAATACAGTCGCTGGCATCTGCCACCATAACCGCCTGCCCTTTGGCTGCCGCTGTGGCGGCCTTTACCAGGCCCAGCCGCGCCAGGTTAGGTAATACCAGCGGTTTCTTTTGTTCAGCAAACACGCGAGCAATACTGGCGAAGGTATTGGCGCCAATGTCACCAAACTTGTCAGCATCAGGCGTACTGCCCACACCAAAGCTATCCAGCACTAAAATCACTGCTTTTGTCATCTGCTTACTCCAACACCCTATCTGACCAACTGTAAGCCCAACTATAAGTTTAGTATGGCAGATAGTGGTGGGTGCAAAAAATAAAAAAGGGCACGCAGCTTAAACCGTCTGCAGCTATTTGGCAATGATCCGCCTTAAACAGAAAAGGCGCCCACAGGCGCCTTTTCAATAGTGTTGCTGAGAAACAAGCTTACTTAGGTAATTGCGTCACACCCATATTAAACAGGCTAAAGGCAAACACATCAGCGGCTTGGTCAATAATCATCGACACCGGCATACCGGCACCGTGACCGGCATTCACATCAATACGGATCAATTGCGGGTTTTTGCCGCCATCTTTGGCTTGTAACTCAGCGGCAAATTTAAACGAGTGCGCCGGTACTACGCGGTCATCATGATCAGCAGTCGTAACCATCGTCGCCGGATGATTTACCCCTTCACGCACATTATGTACCGGTGAGTACCCCAGCAAATATTCAAACATCTCTTTACTTTGCTCAGCGGTGCCATAGTCATGCGCCCAGCCCGCACCGGCGGTAAAGGTGTGATAGCGCAGCATATCTAATACACCCACTGCCGGAATAGCCACCTGAAACAGCTCAGGGCGCTGCACAGCTACGGCTGCCACCAACAAACCACCATTAGAGCCACCGCGCAGTGCCAGCTTGTTGCTGCTGGTATAGTTTTGCGCAATTAAATATTCAGCGGCAGCAATAAAGTCATCAAACACATTTTGCTTGTTTAACTGAATACCGGCATCGTGCCAGGCACGGCCATATTCGCCCCCACCGCGGATATTGGCTACGGCGTAAATGCCGCCCATGTCCATCCACACCGCATTAGAGACACTGAACGATGGCGTTAAGCTGACATTAAAACCACCATAACCATATAAAATAGTCGGGTTAGTACCGTCTTTTTGCAGATCGCGACGATAGCTGATAATCATCGGAATACGGGTACCATCTGCCGAGCTGTAAAACACCTGCTCAGAGATATAGTTTGCCGGGTCAAAGCGGGTTTGTGGCTGATTGTATAAGGTCGCCTCCCCCGTTAGTGGATTAAACTGGTAAATACTGCTGGGCGTGGTGTAGTTAGCAAAGCTGAAATACAGCTCTGTCGCCTCTTTTTTACCACTAAAGCCACCGGCACTGCCGACCCCGGGCAAGCTGATATCACGCACCCGTTGGCCCTGATAATCATACTGCTGCACTTTGGCAACCGCATCGACAATATAGTTTGCAAACAAGTAGCCTGCGCCCTTGCTGGCGCGCAGCACATGCTCCGTTTCCGG
The DNA here is from genome assembly GCF_036735525.1 of Arsukibacterium sp. Taxonomy (NCBI): domain Bacteria; kingdom Pseudomonadati; phylum Pseudomonadota; class Gammaproteobacteria; order Chromatiales; family Chromatiaceae; genus Arsukibacterium; species Arsukibacterium sp. Next base: position 88,643 of record NZ_DAINOE010000002.1, read on the forward strand.
GATCAGATCCTGCCAGTGCTCTGGCTGTGGCTTAGCCGCATTGGCCAGCACGACTTTGCGATTAGGCGCATTGCGGTTAGTCACAAAAAATAACTTATCAGCATCACTGTCCAACAGATAGGTATCAGAGGAGGTGTCAGCTAAAATAATGACAAACTCGCTATCAGCTTTGCTTAAATCTTTAATAAACAACTTATTACCAGAGGTAGATACCGAGGCAGAAACCAGCAGGTAGCGATTATCTTCGGTGACAGTAGCACCCACATAACGGTGCCGTTCTGCCTCAGCAGCACCAAACACCACTTTATCATCAGCTTGCTCAGTGCCCAGCTTATGGTAGTACAGTTTATGCTGATCGGTCATCGCCGATAACTCACTGCCTACCGGCTTGTCATAACTGGAATAAAAGAAACCGTCATTACCCAACCAGTTAATACCACTGAACTTGATGTCGACTAACACATCACCAATTTGCTCACCGGTTTCGGCGTTGATCACAAAAATTTTGCGCCAGTCACTGCCACCTTCCGAAATGGCATAAGCCGCCAGGCTGCCATCGCGTGAAAAACTGATGCTGGCCAACGACGTAGTGCCATCGGCGCTAAAGGTGTTGGGATCTAAAAACACCTCTACCTCTGCACCTGGTTTTTGCCGGTACAGTACAAACTGGTTTTGTAAGCCGTCATTTTTATAAAAATACTGGTAATCGCCTTCAGTGAAGGGCGCACCAATTCGCTCAAAATTCCACGATTGCTGCAGCATGTCACGGATCTGATCGCGATAACTGATTTGCGATAAATAAGAGAAGGTTAGCTCGTTCTGGGTTTTTACCCAGGCTTCGGTTTCCGGGCTGCGATCATCTTCCAGCCAGCGATAAGGATCGGCGACTTCTGTACCAAAATAACTATCTACCACCTCACCACGACGGGTGTCCGGGTAACTGATTTGCATAGTAGGGGTCATTTGCTCACTGCTTTTGCTGACATCTTGTTTAGGCCCACCGCAGGCCGTCAGCAAAGCGGCAGCGATTAGGGTTACGGCATACTTCATGGATTATGGACTCCGGTGTAAGAATTATTATTATTGGCGCGCGCAGAGCCTAACAAAGTTGCTGTAATTTGCCTACTGGCAGTCAATAATTAACCGACAGAGCTTCGTTTTTATCAGACAAAGCTTCGCTATTAACAGAAACAGCCAGGCTGGGCTGCGATTAAAGGCCATAACATGGTAGAGGAGAATATAAAAGCAAAACGCCAGCATCAGCTGGCGTTTTAACATTAATGGTGCCCAGAGGCGGAATCGAACCACCGACACGCGGATTTTCAATCCGCTGCT
>NZ_DAINOE010000003.1:0-76831 GCF_036735525.1 Arsukibacterium sp.
GCTGGCTCTGGATGGCAAAGATCTGTTAGCCAGTGCCCCCACCGGTACCGGTAAAACGCTGGCTTTTGTGTTACCGGCGATCCAGTATTTGCTGGATTTCGGCCGCCGTGATCCGGGTTTTGCCCGGGTCTTAGTGATGACCCCTACCCGCGAGCTGGCCTATCAGGTATACGACGAATTCTGTACTTTTGCTAAGCACACCAATTTAAACATTGGCGTGATCACCGGTGGCATTAACTATGGCAGCCACAAAGATACACTGGAAAAAAATAATGACATCCTGGTAGCCACCCCGGGCCGCTTAATTGAATACCTGGATGAAGAAAGCTTTCAGGCCGATGAAGTCGAAGTACTGATCCTCGATGAAGCCGACCGGATGCTCGACATGGGCTTTGTCGGCGAGATGAACCGCATTGTGCTTGAAGCGCGCCGCCGCCGTCAGACATTTTTATTTTCTGCTACCTTAGAGGGGGCTTCACTGGAGCGCTTTGCCAGCCATGCGTTAAAAGAGCCTGAGCGGATTGAAGCCATACCGTCACGCAAAGAAAAAGCCAAGATCATCCAATGGGTCCATCTGGCCGATGATGCTGATCATAAACTGGCTTTATTAACCCATTTATTGCAGCAAGCCGATGTCAGCAAAGCCATTGTCTTTGTGAAAACCCGCGAACGACTGGCCAGCCTGACCGGTCAGCTGGAAACCGCAGGGATCCGCTGCTGCTGGTTACAGGGCGAGATGCCACAAGATAAACGACAGCAGGCATTAGCGCGCTTTAGTAATAATCAGGTCCGTATTTTACTGGCCACCGACGTGGCCGCCCGTGGTCTGGATATTGATGACATCAGCCACGTGATCAATTTTGATATGCCACGCTCTGCCGATACCTATGTGCACCGTATTGGCCGCACCGGGCGTGCCGGCAAAAAAGGCACCGCTATCTCTCTGGTAGAAGCGCATGATATGGCTATTCTGGCTAAAGTAGAGCGCTATACCGAGCAAAAACTAAAACGGCGGGTCATTGACAGCCTGCGGCCACAACATAAAGAAGCCAAAGTAGGCAGCAAAAAGAAAAAACCAGGCAAAATCGCCGCTAAAAAACTCGCCAAAAAAACCGCTAAGAAGTAAAAACATTCGCTGCTTGCGGCCATTTTTTTGGTCGCAAGCAGCTGCATTTCTGCGTAAAGCATGCTATCTAATGAAATACTGTTGGAATAATTTATTTCTGGGTGGGTGTTTTTAATGAATAAACGGCAATTTCTGAAGCAAAGCGCCTTGGCGTTATCCTTGTTACCCCTGGCAGGGTGCAGCATCAGCTCTGCAGCCAGCATGCCTACCCACAGTAAGTCTAAAAACAGTCCATCCCGCATCCTGCCCAAAGCACTGAGCAAAGGCGATACGGTCGGCTTAGTCAGTTCGTCAGCCGCCACCGCTGAGCGCTTAGAGCTACAGTTAGCCCAGGAAGCCATGCAGGCGCTGGGGTTTAAAGTGAAAACCGGGCGTTTTTTTGCAGACCGCCGTGGCCATCTGGCCGGGCGCGATACAGACAGAGCCGCCGATGTAAATGCGATGTTTGCCGATAAAGAGGTGAAAGCCGTTATCTGTCTGCGCGGCGGCTCAGGCGCGGCGCGCATTCTGCCGTTACTGGATTATGACATGATCCGGCAAAACCCCAAGCCATTACTGGGCTACTCTGATATCACAGCATTACATAATGCGTTACTGGCCAAAGCCGGACTGGTGAGTTTTCATGGTCCCAATGGTACAGGTAGTTGGAACGCCTTTAACGTTGATCAGTTTGAACGGCTGTTTTTTCAACGCGAACTGATGCATTACCAAAACGATCTCACTGCACGGGATGAGTTGGTCCCCAGGCAAAACCGTACTCAGGTCATTACGCCAGGGGTGGCCAAAGGGGCATTGGTTGGCGGTAACCTTACCGTGTTAACGGCATTGGCCGGTTCACCTTACCTGCCAGACTTTAGCGGCAAAATTTTATTTTTAGAAGACATTCAGGAGCAGCCTTACCGTATAGATCGCATGTTCAGCACGCTGCAGCTAATGGGGGTACTGGATAAAATCAGTGGTTTTATTTTTGGTGATTGTAATAACTGTGTACCGGGCGGCGGCTGGGGCAGCCTGACACTGGATGATATTTTTGATGACTTTATTAAACCGCTGGGCATTCCGGCCTATCGCGGCGCTATGATTGGCCACATACCGCGACAATTTATCGTGCCGGTGGGTGCCATGGCTGAAATGGACGCCTCGGCAGGCAGCTTTAAGCTGCTGGAACCGGTATTTCAGGTGTAAGTATATTGGCAAAGATGGTAGACAAAAAAAACCGCTCATGGCGGTTTTTTTTGCCTACCTAAGGAGCTTAGGGATTTAACACCTGCTTCAGGCCTTCAGTGGGATCAACTTCTAGTGCCTGGCAATATCTGACGTATTCAACCACGTCTAAACGACGTTCCTGATTTTCAACCTTGCCAATAAAAGAATGTGGTGTGCCTAAAATTTCAGACAAACTGCGCATAGTATGCCCTTTTTCCTGGCGCTGGCGTTTTAACCAGACACATAACCGTTTATTCTCGTCAGATATGACGCTTTTAGTGCCCTTCATATTTTTTCTACTCCCAGCGTGATACGCTTTTATTATGGTGGATTAACTTCCTGCAAAATTTCAAACCTTATTGCAAAGCAATAAGCAAAAATAACCGAATTAATTAAACCACAGCTTGCGACGAGCGTACAGGTACAAGCGTTAAATAATGTAAAGTATCTTTACACTCTGCTACCTGAGCTATCAGCAAGCCAGCAAAACTGCATTTATACTGAGTGTTTTCGAATCAAAATCTGAGGAGTATTTATGGTCAGGCTATTGTTCTTAGTACCATTATTGATGTGTTTAGGTTGGTATATGTTCTTGCGGCACTATGGTTACAGCCTGCGACAGGGACTGAAAGGATTTATCGTCATTATCAGCTTTAATTTGGTTATTGCACTTAGTTTGAGCATCATTATCTGGTTAAGCCACCGCTAGCAGGGCTTAACCAACACAATAATGTAATTATTATTTTACAAAAGGTGTATTTATACCGAAAAAGAAGAACCGCAGCCGCAGGTAGTTGTGGCATTAGGGTTTTGTATTATAAAACGACTACCCTGTAAACCCTCGGTGTAGTCAACCACGCCGCCCATCAGGTATTGTAGGCTCATCGGATCTACCACCATAGCGACACCTTGTTTTTCGACCAGTAAATCACCGTCATTTACTTTTTCATCAAAGGTGAAGCCGTATTGAAAACCTGAGCAACCACCACCGGTGATATACACCCGTAATTTTAATGCCGGATTTTCTTCTTCGCTGACCAGTGCTGCTACTTTACGAGCTGCGGCATCAGTAAATTCTATTGGGATCTGAATATCAGACATGCTAGCTCCTATGGGCAATTCGAGGCGATGCAGGGGGCGTGTTTATAGAGCGGCATTATCTAATACTTGACTATTTTATTCAAGTATTTTCCGGTAATGGGCGCAAGCTTAAAATATCAGCTGTCAACTCAGATGCTTATGTTAAACTATAGCTATGTTTATTAACGCTTAGCTGCTATGAGACATTGGCAAGAATGGTTACCACCGCTGCGACGGCGGCTGGCATTACCGCAAACTTCATTGCAACTCTGCCTGCTTGGCATGCTGGGCGGCCTGATTGCCGCTTTGTTGATTATCCTGTTCCGGCTGGCGATTATTGGGCTACAGCAGCTGTTTTTAGCGCATGCCGATAATTTTGTCAGCATTGAACCTGAGCTGCGATTGATACTGCCGTTACTGGGCGCCGCAGCTATTGGCCTGGTGGCACTCATTACCGGCTATCGTCACACCCGGCTGGGTATTCCCTTTGTCATTCACCGTATTAAAACCGCCTATGGTGTTATGCCGTTTCGAAATACCCTGCATCAGTTTTTTGGCGGCATCATGGCGCTAGCCAGCGGATTTTCAGTGGGCCGTGAAGGTCCTTCAGTGCATCTGGGCGCTTATGGCGCCAGCACGGTAGGCCGTTACTTACAACTGCCATACAACAGCATCCGTATCTTAGCAGGCTGTGGTATAGCTGCAGCGATTTCGGCATCTTTTAATACGCCGTTGGCCGCGATGATTTTTGTAATGGAAGTGGTGCTGCGCGAGTATCGCATTCATGTCTTTATCCCGATAATGTTGGCGGCGGTGGTCGGCGCCCTGGCTACTCAGCTGGTGTTTGGTCATGATAAAGAGCTGGCATCTTTACCCATTATCAGTATCAGTTTCTGGCATTTTCCTTATCTTATTTTGTGTGGCGTGATCTTTGGTGCTGTGGCGTTCTTTTTTAATCAGAACCTGATGCGCTTACTGCGTTTATTTAAAAACCGGCCACTGTTGTTGCGACTGGCCATCGCCGGCTTAGTCACCGCTGGTGTGGGGTATCTGGTACCACACGCCATGGGGGCGGAAACCGGAGCCATTGCCTTTGCCGTTAATAGCCCGACCGAACTGCAACTGCTGCTGATCATTTTTATTGGCAAAATGATCATGACCTTATTCGCATTAGGCCTGGGGGTACCTGGCGGTATTATTGGCCCGGTGTTTGGTTTGGGCATAGTGCTGGGCACTATTCTGGCCATAGTGCCGGGGTTAGCAATGGGCGATAGTAGCGCTGCTGGCACCTATGCCGTACTGGGGATGGCCGGATTAATGGCCGCCACCCTGCATGCGCCGTTAGCCGCCTTAGTGGCGGTGATGGAGCTGGCCGGCAACCAGCAAATTATTTTACCGGCGATGCTGGTCATCGTCAGCGCCTATGTCACAACGGTGCAGTTTTTTAATAATAAATCGATATTTATGCTGCAGCTGGATTTTATGCAGTTGCCCTATAAACTCGCGCCAGCAGATGATGTACTGCAAAAAGTGGGCGTGCTGGCCCTGATGAATCAGCAATATCATTTATTAGATAAACCAGATGAAGCTGAAGTGCACCAACATCTGGCCAAGCTGCCCCCCCCTGAGCAATTGCTTATTCGCCGCTCCGATGCAGGGCAGACTGAGTTTGTCAGTGCGCAGTATGATGTCAGTTTATCGATGAGCGGTGACAGTGTTATTCAGTATCAGGTGGTCAGTGGTTTATCACATCAGGCCACCATGGCAGAAGTGTTTGCCTTACTGGAAGAGCAACGCGATGGTCTGGTGTATATCTATGAGCAAGACCCCGACACGCCTGTAGGGGTTATTCGCTGGGATCAGGTGCGAGCCTTACTGATCAAACAAAACAATCTGTTGTGATGCAATCAGGATAATCAATCACTATGACCCTAATACTGACCTTCAAAGCACTGCATCTGTTTTTTATTATTGCCTGGTTTGCCGGTATTTTTTACCTGCCAAGGCTTTTTGTGTACCACGCCGAAACGCAAAGCCCGGATTGCGACAGTACCTTTAAAGTGATGGAGCGACGTTTACTCTATTTTGTCACGCCCTTTGCCCTGCTCACAGTAATCAGTGGCGTAGTGCTGATTGTCGCCTATGGCAGCGAGTGGTTTGCTGCCAGCAGCTGGTTACACTATAAATTGCTGCTGGTGGCTTTGTTGCTGGGCTATCATGGCTGGTGTTTTAAATTACTGGCTGATTTCAAACATAACCGCAATACACACAGTTCGCGCTTTTATCGGGTGTTTAATGAATTACCGGTGCTGGTGTTGCTGGCTATTATTCTGTTGGCGGTATTTAAACCCAGTTAGTTAGCCGTATTTGCACATGCTTTTAGCCAGGCTTTTCCGTATAATAACGGCATTATTTCTAGCCTCTGCCTGCTATCTGCTAAGTGAGCCACGTTATGAGCTTTAAAGGTCAGCACATTCTTTCGGTACAACAATTTAATCGTGATGCCATATTGGATGTGTTCCGCATTGCACGCCAAATGTCACCCTATGCCAGCCGTAAAAAGCGTACTACAGTACTCGAAGGCGCTATTCTGGGTAACCTGTTTTTTGAGCCAAGCACCCGCACCCGTGTCAGCTTTGGCTGTGCTTTCAATTTGTTAGGCGGCGAAGTGCGCGAAACCACCGGCATGGAGTCGTCAGCGTTATCGAAAGGGGAATCGCTGTACGACACCGCCCGGGTAATCAGCAGTTACAGCGATGTCATCGCGATGCGCCATCCACAAGCAGGCTCGGTGGCCGAGTTTGCACAGGGTAGCCGGGTACCGGTTTTAAATGGTGGTGATGGCGCCAATGAACACCCCACCCAGGCCTTACTCGATTTATTTACCATTGAACAAGAGCTGGCGGCCAGCAGTCAGTCCATTGACGGTATGCACATTGCCATGGTCGGCGATTTAAAATTTGGCCGCACTGTGCACTCTTTATCGAAACTGCTCAGCTTATATCAGAATGTCAAAGTCATCTTAATTTCTCCCTCAGAGCTGGCTATGCCAGATGAAATACTCAATGCATTGAGCAATGCCGGCCATCAGTTGACGATAACCGATAAACTGGAGGGAAATCTTAACGCTGATATCGTGTATCAAACCCGTATTCAGGAAGAGCGTTTCCCGTCAAAAGAGGAAGCCAACCGCTACAGAGGCAAGTTCCGGCTTAATCAGGAAATTTATACCCGTCACTGTAAATCGAATACGGTCATTATGCATCCGCTGCCGCGTGACTCACGTTTAGAAGCTAATGAGTTGGATAACGATCTGAACCTGAATCCGAACCTGGCGATTTTCCGCCAGGCCGATAATGGTATTTTGGTACGTATGGCGCTGTTTGCGCTCTGTCTGGGCGTAGAAAATCAGGTCGATAAATTTGAATGTGCTGTACCTTGGTACAGTAATAAATAAAACCTTGGTACGGCAATAAAGAGTACCTTGGTACAGCAAAAATAAAGGTTAACTAAAATGTCTTTGTCCGAACAATTGTTTCAACGTGCTCAGCAAACCATTCCCGGCGGTGTTAACTCACCGGTACGGGCTTTTAAAAGCGTCGGCGGTACACCGGTATTTATTGAGCGTGCCGATGGCGCTTATTTATATGATGTCGATGGCAAACGCTATATCGACTATATCGGCTCCTGGGGCCCGATGTTATTGGGCCATAATCACCCGGCCATTCGCCAGGCAGTGATTAATGCAGCGGCGAATGGCTTAAGCTTTGGTGCGCCCTGCCCGGCCGAAATTGATATGGCTGAACTAGTGTCCAAGCTGGTGCCCAGCATGGAAATGCTGCGGATGGTAAGTTCTGGCACAGAAGCCACCATGAGTGCTATCCGCTTAGCGCGGGGCTATACCGGGCGCGATACTATCGTAAAATTTGAAGGCTGCTATCATGGCCATGCCGACTCACTGCTGGTTAAAGCCGGCTCTGGTGCCCTGACCTTAGGAGTACCGAACTCGCCTGGCGTACCAGCTGACTTTGCCAAATACACCCTGACCTGCGAATTTAATAATCTTGAGCAAATTCAAGCGTTGTTTGCCGAACAGGGCGACAACATCGCCTGTATTATTGTCGAGCCCGTGGCCGGCAATATGAACTGCATTCCGCCAGAGCCAGGCTTTTTACAGGGCTTACGGCAGTTGTGCGATCAATATGGCGCGGTGTTGATCTTTGATGAAGTGATGACCGGCTTTCGGGTTGCACTGGGCGGTGCGCAGCAAGTATATAACGTGACACCGGATCTGACCACTTTAGGCAAAATTATCGGTGGCGGTATGCCCGTAGGGGCTTTTGGCGGTAAAAAAGCCATTATGCAACAGATAGCGCCACTGGGCCCGGTGTATCAGGCTGGCACCTTATCCGGCAACCCTATTGCTATGGCTGCGGGCTTAGCCGCCCTGACAGAAATCAGCCGCCCCGGCGTCTATGAAGCGCTTACCGCTAAAACCAGCCAACTGGTCACCGGTCTGGCCGGCGCGGCAAAACAGCATGGTGTACCGATGAGTTTTAATCAGGTAGGCGGTATGTTTGGTTTCTTTTTTACCAATGCGCCCAGAGTCAGTAACTTTCAGCAGGCTACGCAGTGTGATATCGGCGCTTTTAAACAGTTTTTCCACTTAATGCTGGCTAAAGGGATTTACCTGGCCCCCTCAGCTTATGAAGCCGGCTTTTTATCCTTGGCGCACAGTGACGATGACTTAGCGGCTACCATACAGGCTGCCGCAGACAGCTTTGCTGCACTGTAAAAAGTGCTAGCTGCGGTTTTGCAGCCATACGATATCAGTATCGTATGGCCGCGACGTCACCTGGTACCACTGCTGCCGATAACTGTCAAAGTATAGCTGCAACGGTACCCTGGCGGTTAATGGCTGACGCAGTAATTGCTCACTATGCCAGGGTGCCAACATTAACTCCGCCTGTTGCGGCGCTAACCAAAATAATCCCTGAGTATAGACTCCCCACTGTTGTGGCTCACGATCACGCCAATCCAGCTCATATGGCAACCAGGAAACCTCTGAACTGTCAGGCTGCCAGCTGGCTAACTGCGGGGTGTCGCTAAACTGCAATAACAATTGCTTACCTGCGCAGCGCATATCCACCACCGACTGCTTAATAATATCGGCATCAGGCCGGCTTAGCTGTCGTAGCTGCCAGCCGGAAGAGGTGTAACTGCTCAACCACAGCTCATCGCTACAGCTTTCTACCCGGCCAATTATCTGCTCAGTGCTGCTCAGCAAGGTTAGCTCTGTTGACGTAAGGGAAACCTGATACAACTGACTATTAATCAGCGCCAGCAATTGCTGTTGATGCCACAGCAACTGTTGCACCTGCTGCTGCGGTTGCAAGTTGGTCAGCAGTCGGTTTTGTTCCTGTTGTAACAACCAGATTTGTGCACTGCCATTGCGCTCTGATACAAAAGCCTGCGAATCAGCGCTGCCACTGTAATGGCGTTCACTGCGGTTACTGGCTTGCCATAACTCTGTTGTCTGGAAAGCACCTTCAGCATTCATTGCTACCGCTGGCTGCCAGCGCTGAATATCGGTGGTGTAATCTAATAGCTGACTGCCCAGTACCCGCTGCTGGTAGCGGCTAGCCTGCAGTAAATTCTCACTCATCGGCCCCAGAGCTTGCATCGCTTTGTCGGGTCCTTGCCACAAGGCTAGCTGCCCGGCGGCGTTATTCAGCAATAAATGTTGCTGATCAAACACACTGAGTTGGTAAAGCTGATAGGGAAAATGTTGTAGTAGCGTCAGCTCTGCCCCGGGCTCACTCAGCTGAAATAAAGCTGACTGGTTAAAGCCGGTTTGCGCTAACAGATAAAGCTGCTGCTGATGCACCACCAGCTGGCTTAGCTGCCGCCAAGGGCCCCTCAGGCTTTGCACCCATTGCGCCTGCCCCTGTTGATCCTGGGTCCATAACTGATACTGCTGGCGCTCGTCGTCCCAGTCCAACCAATACCACTGCTGTTGTCCATCAACTTGCCACAGCACGCTGGCCGTATCCAACCAATGCTGGCAGGGCTGCATTAACTCTGGTGGGGCAAAGTCCGGTATCACCTGTTGCCGGTACATACCGCACTGCCCCTGCATAGTTAGTGCCCGGAACAGCAGATGCTGCTCATCCAGCCAACTGCCGACGCCCATTTTTTGGTAGCTTTGCTCTGAGCTAAAAATTCGCAAACTGGCTAAATCCTGCCGTAACCAGCGTATCGGCGCCGCCGGAGCAGCTCGATGCTGATAAAATAATTGTTGTTGTCCGGCATGAAAAATCGGCCAGTCTTCCAAGCCACTTAATGCACTTATCGGCTGGATCTGATCCGGCAAGCGGGTCAGCGGGCCTGCAGTAAAACTGGCGAGCAGATAAGCAAGGCTGCCGCCCACAACCAGCAAGCCGAAGGTGCTAAGCAAGGCAAAACGCCAGACGCCACGCCAGCTGATACCGCCCGCATTATCAGTAGCGTTCACTGGCTCAGTGAGCAGTGGCTGCGTTGTCTGAGCATTAATCTGGCTACTGGTTAAAGGCTCTATAGCTTGTAACCAGCAATAGCCTTTTTTTGACACTGTCGCGATATAACGCGGTGACCGGCTGTCATCACCCAGGGCTTTGCGCAGGGCGCCCACTGCGCGCATTACCGCACCATCTGTGCCTTCTGCATCGGGCCACACCTGGTCAATAAGGGTATCTTTATGCAGCAGTTTTTGCGGATGCAATAAAAAATAATTTAACAAGCTGTGCAGGCGTAGTTCGAGCTGCAGCGGCTTCTGCTGTTCAGCGGGTACGTCAACGGCTGGCCACAAAATGCCCTGTACCGGTCGATAATACCAGTCACCCAGTTTTATCAGAGGTTCCAGATTAGACATAAGGCCCGCCCGTTAATATTACTCGGGCGGAGTATACCTCAAAGTTGTAAGCGGTTAAGGTAAAACCGTTCAGTTAACAACTAACTAAGATGTCAGACCTTTTGAGTACTCGGCTCAGCTTGCTGATGATTTAACGGCTCAGCATTGTCTGGGTCGTAGCAAAAAGGATAGAGAAAACAAGCATAAAAATCGTCTTGAAGATTTACGGGTATATGTATTTGCTTTTCAGGTAAGACTTCTATGCTGCTTTTAACTGTGGCAGCTACACCTAAAATTGAGACACTTGTTATGATTAATACTGTATAGATAAAAGGGGTGGTTAACTGTTTCATGGCAATTTCCTTTCAGGTTAGACACACCTGCAGCCTAGAACAGCCAAAGACATTTAACTCGATAGAAAACCGATAAAAACCTTACATATTTTCGATGAACCCCTCTATCTTACCTATATCGATGTCAGCCTTAACAGCTTCCAGATAGTACAAATATTGTTCGTCAGCACTCAAACTAAATCGACTGTGTAATAATAGTATCTCTGTTGACAATGGCTGCAGTTGTTTAGTCGATAAATCCAGGTAAAACACTTGATAGTGATCATTTTGCTGCAGTTTACTGAAATAAATGCCCTGAGCTCTTAAATCAAGCTTTACCAATAACTGACTTTCAGGCAAACGAAATGGTAACAGCTCAACCTCATCGGAACCATGCCGCTGCATGTAGAATAACCTGGTATTACTGTCACGCCAGACGGCATAATCACCAAAATAACTTTGCTGATAGTAATCCTGGTCGTAAGCCATGATCTTTGTCGACAAAGGATCGATTAGTGGTGCTGACACCACCTGCCAGCGGCCTTGATGAGATTCACTATAAAAAAAAGACTGTCCATCCTGGCTAAAACCAGCAGATATGGCTACTTTATCGCCAAATCCGGCAACCTGTATTGGTGCTTTATGCAGACTAAATAACCAGATTTGATGATTTAATTGTACCAATAATTGCTGGCCATCTGGCGAAAACAGTATCGCTCTTATCCGCTCACTTTGCGTAAACTGGCTAAGCTGCACTTGCCGGCCGTCTTGATAAAACAACCAAATTTGTGGCAAACCTGAGCGGCGTGAAACCACAGCAACGGGACCTTCGACTAATGGATTAGCCTCGATAAAGGTTTCATTACGATTTGAACTAAAAACCGTTTCTCCATTAGATTCAGTATGATATCGCGGATTTAGCTGCCGCCGAATATTAATTCTTGAAAAGAGCCCTGTAGAAGCATAAAGATTTCCGCTCGAGGCCAATTGCACCTCAAAAGCAGAAACATTGGTCCGGGCTAAATCAGTTACTTTCTGGCTATTCAGCTCAACCTGGCTTAAAATCATAGGTGCTGAAGAGTAAATAATACTGCGGTTATCGAGTGACCAATCAATATTGCCAGGATAAGTCTCTGGTATATTTACCAGTAAGCGAGTAGAGCGGGTAGCCAAATCCAAAACCCATAATTGGGCCAGCCCGCCTGCATCACGTAAAAATGCTATTTGCTCGCCATTACGAGAGAAACGCGCCGTAAAATCACCAAAACTACTGACAGGTGGCACCGTTAATTGCTCTGGTGCACCGCCGTTAACCGGCAGCAACATTAATACCACTTGGGTCTGTCCGGGTTCAATACTTTGGTAGGTGAGATAGCGGCCATCAGGGGACCAACTTAAGCGTGCTGATATTTTTAAGTTTCCGCAAGAAACTAGCTTAGTGTCGCTTAATACCTGTTGTCGATCAGTCGCAAACTTAATTAAATGGATATTGCAAAGACCATCTTCATAAAAACGCTGATAAGCTAACTGATAACCATCAGGATGAAAAGCCGCACCAAAGCTTCTATATCCGTCTTCGGTCAGTTGAGTGCGTTGATGTGTTTTTAGATCTTGTAATATTAATACGGCGGCCTGTTCATTTTGATGACTACTATAACTAAACACCATAAAAGCTTCATCTGCTGACACATTATGGTAAAACTCTAAGCCATCAAGGGAAGTGACTGGTTGGTAATGCCGAAGCGGCACTTCAGTAATGAGCGGTTCGGCTGGGGTCAGCCACCACCATGCTAGCAGTGCTATTGTACCTGCCAACAAAGCAATGCTGACGCTTTTCGCAGAGCGGGATAACCGACCGGATGTTACCGCTTCAGTTACTATCAGGCTGTCGGCTGCAGGCAACTCGCTAATAGGGCTCACTTCAGCAATAAAACGATAACCACGTTTAGGAATGGTTTCAATATAACTTGGCAGGCGGCTGTCATCGCCCAGCGCTGAACGCAACACCCTTATTACCCGGGTAATACGGCCATCAGAGACATCACGTATGCCCCAGACATCCTGCAACAGTTGTTCTTTGCTGATTAAAACCCCAGGGTGGGCAATAAAATAATTGGCCACCTTTTGGCCCAGATTATCTAACTGACACACTTCAGCCGGCTGGCCTTTCGCATCCAGCTTGACCAATTTGTCCTGTTCGGGCAGATAGTACCAGTGCCCTACTTTTAACATCTGAGTATCTGTCATCGCTATTGCCTGCCGCCAGGCCTTTTAATCATCACAGGGGCTTAATGCCGGTATTTCACCTGATATCGCTGGTAATAACAAGGGGTTAGCGCAGTTATCTACCACAGGAAAACCGGTTTTTCTGGAAAAAGCCTGCCAGCTGACGCCCTCTGGCATGTAACGGATCAGTGAATGCACACCTTTATGCGTAAAATAATCGCTAAACACCCTAAGCGCACCGCTGCCACCGGTTAAGCCGGTAGCTTGATTATCATCCCTTCCCAGCCACACCGTGACCAGGCTATCCTGATCAAAACCACTGAACCAACTATCACGATAATCGCTGGAGGTGCCGGTTTTCCCTGCCAGTTGCTGATTAGCAAAACTGTGTTGCAAGCTGCGGGCGGTGCCAGTTAAACCGGCTTCAATTAGCGCATGTTGCAGTAAATAAACGGTTTGTGGTGAGTAGCGCGCATAGCGCTGGCCACTGCGCTGATACAAGGCATAGCCGTGTTGATCTGTCACTGCCTGCACTGTGGCTAACGGTTGATAAACCCCATTGTTAGCAATAGTCTGGTACAATTGGCTGACTTCCCAAGGGCTTAATTCCAAAGCCCCCAATAAAGATGACGGATGCAAATGCACATTACGGGTTAACCCCAGACGGCGTAAACCATCCTGCACCTTTGGCAAACCCAGCTGCAAGCCTAAGCGCACTGTGGGCACATTTAATGATTCGGCCAATGCCTGATTCAGGCTTACCGCACCGCGAAATTGCTGATCAAAATTTTGCGGTTGCCAGTGCTGATTATTGGATTTGAGACTCAAAGGCTGATCCTGCAGCAAGGTCGCCAGTTGAAAGCGCCCGGCTTGCTCTAGCGCTTCTAAATAAATCACCGGCTTAATCATGCTGCCAATTTGCCGTCTGGCATCCAGTGCACGGTTAAAACCGGCAAAACCCGCCGCTTTACCGCCCACTAAGGCTTGAATTTCCGCTTGTTGGTAATTGACCACCAACATCGCGGCTTCTAACTCTGCGGGCCATTGCGCCAATTGCCGGCTGACACTCTGCTCAGCCTGACGCTGGGCCGCGGTATCTAAAAAGGTAAACACCTTGATGCCGCTTTGCATCAGTGCCGGGCTCAGGTTCAACTGTCGCAGCTCTTTTTTCACCGCATCCATATAGGCCGGATAATTAGCGTTCAGGTATTGACCACGCGGCACCAGTTTCAGCGGCTGTTGCACCGCCTGCTCAAAAGCTTGCCGGTCTAGCAGATGCTGTTCAAACATCAGTCGCAGTACTAAATCTCGCCGTTGTAATGCCCGCTGCTCAAAGCGCCGCGGATCATAGTAAGACGGGCCTTTTAACAGGCCTATCAGCAGTGCATATTCACTGTGGTCTAATTCCGACAGCGGCTTGCCAAAGTAAAAACGCGCGCCCAGGCCAAAGCCATGCACAGCGGTATTATGGTTTTGGCCGATAAAAATTTCATTTAGATAAGCTTCGAGGATCTGATCTTTGCTGTAACGAAAATCCAGTATCAGCGCCATCAAGGCTTCATTACCTTTACGCCACAAGGTGCGATCGCTGCTTAAATACATATTTTTTGCCAGCTGCTGGGTCAGGGTCGAGCCGCCCTGTACCGTGCGCCCGGCACTAAAGTTAACCCAAAGGGCTCGCAGCACAGACATGGGTGACACACCGCGATGCTGGTAAAAATCACGATCTTCAACCAGCAGTAAGGTTTCGCGGACTAAAGGAGGCACCTGCTCTAAGCGCACCAACTCACGATCTTCCTGATGCGGCGAGACCAAATGTTCAATCAACTGTGGCTCTAATCGAGCAAAATTCACCGATTCCTGATTGCGATAGATGATGCGGTTAATGCCACTGCGATTAAATTCAACACTAAACAGCGCTGCTGCCTCTTCGCCTTCAATATAGGTAAAAGCGCGCCGAAACACCGTGACATGATTACGCGATACACTGTACTGACCAGGCCCGCTTAACTGGGGATTGCGTTGATATTGCAACTGCTCAAGTTCAGCAATCAGCTCAGTCTGAGAAAAATACTTACCGGGATAAAGGGTTAAACTGCGGGCATAAATCTGCGCTGGCACTTGCCATTTCTGACCTGAAAACACCTGTGTGACTTTGCTGTCCAGATAAATCAGATACAGCACCAAGGTCATAAACAACGCCAGCGCTAACTTTAACAAGGTCATGGCGCTATAGCGTAAATAACGCCGCAAAGGTCCACTTGCTGGTGCCACGCGCTTTTTACTACTCATCGTTGCATTGCCTTTTTCGTTTTACTGGTCGCCTGGGCGCTAGAGGGATCATCAGGCCAAAAGTGTTTTGGATAACGTCCTTTCATTTCTTTTTTTACTTCTTGCCAGCCGTGTTGCCAAAAGCTGGCTAAATCCCGGGTAATTTGCAGCGGCTGGCGGCCGGGAGATAACAATTCTAAGGTTAACGCCAG
Source organism: Arsukibacterium sp. (assembly GCF_036735525.1). Taxonomy (NCBI): domain Bacteria; kingdom Pseudomonadati; phylum Pseudomonadota; class Gammaproteobacteria; order Chromatiales; family Chromatiaceae; genus Arsukibacterium; species Arsukibacterium sp. Next base: position 15,343 of record NZ_DAINOE010000003.1, read on the forward strand.
CTTACCATCAAGCAGCTGAGGTGAATTCAGTTGCCCATACATCTCCTGCACTCTGACCGCGATACGCGGCCCAGCCGGATGCTGATAATCAATACTGACACTGCTACCCGCCGGAGTTTGCCAGCGTAATGGCAGTTGTTGCTGCAACTGTTGCTGTTGCCGGTAATTCAATTGTTGCCATAACAACTCGGCCAAGGGCAGCTGAGCTAACTGAGCTTGCTTGTTAATCTCGCCTAAGTGCGGCCCCAACCAAACCGCCAGATTTTGCAACAGCGCATTAGCGCTTAAATCTGGCCAGTCTGCACCAGGCAGATACTGCCGCATCAGCGCCACTCTGGCCAGCAATTGCTGCTCTTTTTCGCCAAAAGGCAGCACAGCTAAACCTTTACGTTCAATATACTCCAGCCAGGCTAGTTGTTTTTCCGCCTGGCTCAGCTGAACTTTGGCCGGTCGCCGCTGCAACACTAACTGCCCAAAGCATTGCCGCTGCTCACTGCTAAAGCCGCCGGCCTGCTCGTCCCAGCCGCAATGTAATTGCCATTGCTGTGCCGCCGGCCAGTCGGCCTGCACTTGCTCAAGCTCAATTTTTAACGCCTGACTGATCCGGCTGCCTTGCGCTGGCGCTGCCAATGGCTGCGTTGTTTGTTGTAACTGGACTACCACTAAATAGGCCTGGCCTTGCAACGGATGATCTGGCGGCAAACTGGCGCCCACACCATTGGCCATTAAGTACCCCTGGCCGCGTCGCTGCGCCAGCCGTTCAGGATAAGCTCTTAATATCAACAGTGGCAATAACTGCAAAGGCAGCTGTTGCCCCGCTTTTACCCCCAGCCGTTTGGCATAGTGCTGCGCTTGTTGCCATTGCATAGCAGGCGCCCTTTGCTGCCCCAGCCGTTGCACCAGCTGATACAAGTCGCCGCCATTCAGCCGGCCATCTTCCAGCACTGCAGCACACAAACAGGCTAACCAGGCGACTCCCGGTTCAGCCTGGGGCCCAGCTTCCAGTTGTTTGGCGTACAACAACATACTGGCCAGCCGCGGTTCCAGCCCCAACTGATACAGCTTACGGCCAAACTCAGTAATTTTACCCTGGGCATCCAGTACCTGCAGTTCGGTTAATAACTGACTGGCCGCGGCCAGGTTGGCAGCAGCAGGCGCCGTTAACCAGTCAATATCTGACGGTAAACAGCCCCAGGCGGCCACTTCTAAACGCAAAGCGGTTAAATCACTTAAACTGATTTCGGCAGGTTCAAACTGGGCGCGTCTTTGCCAGCGCTCTGCACTGTCAAAACGGTAGCAATGCCCAGGCATTAAGCGGCCTGCCCTGCCGGCTCGCTGCTCAGCCGCAGCCTGACTTATCGCCACGGTTTCCAACCGGTTAGCCCCGGAGCGGGCGTGATAACTGGCGCGGCGCGCCAGCCCGCTGTCAACCACCACATTGATGCCTTCAATGGTTAAACTGGTTTCGGCCAGATTAGTGGCCAGTACAATTTTATAAAAGCCAGCGGCTGCTGGGGCTATCGCCGCCTGCTGCTCGGCCAGCGTCATACTGCCAATTAGCGGGTGCACCCGCACTTGATCGGGCAAAGCTTGTTGCTGTAGGTAGGTAAATGCCTGATGAATTTCGGCCTGCCCAGGTAAGAACACCAGCACATTGCCCTGATGTTGTTGCTGCGCCAGCCAGGCCTGCCGGGCGGCCTGCAGTGCCACCGGCTCCTTTGTCAGCGGCAGATAATGAATGTCCACCGGGTAGCTGCGCCCGGCGCTACTGATCACCGGCGCTTGCAAATAGTGTTGCAACGCCGACACATCCAGCGTGGCCGACATCACCAGAATACGTAAATCTTCGCGTAGTTGCTGTACTTCCCGCGCCAGTGCCAGGGCTAAGTCCGCATGCAGCGAGCGTTCATGAAACTCATCAAAGATCAGAATATCCACCGCACTTAACTGCGGATCCTGCTGAATTTTGCGGGTTAAAATCCCTTCGGTCACCACCAGTAAGCGGGTTGCCGCGCTGCTACATTGCTCATGGCGGATCTGGTAGCCAACGCTTTGGCCCAGAGGTTCATCTAATTGCTGTGCCAGATAACTGGCAATACTGCGTGCCGCCAACCGGCGTGGCTCGAGTAACAGAATACGTTTACCCGCCAACGCCGGTTGTTGCAATAAATACAGCGGTAAGTAGGTTGATTTGCCGGCGCCTGGAGGGGCCGACAAAATCACCGCAGGCTGCTGTTGCAACGCAGACAGCAGTTCTGGTAGGACATCGGCAACAGGTAACACTAAATTGACTCTCAGTTAGTCAGCGGTTTCAGCCAATAAGGTTGCCGCCAGGGTACGAATACCCTGACCAGTAGCACCAGCAGACCAGTATGCATTGGACGAGCTGTTAAAGGCCGCCGCTAAATCAAAGTGCAACCAACCTTTACCTTCATTTGGTACAAAACGACTTAAAAAGCCGGCCGCATTACTGGCCCCACCCATACCACCGCCTTTTACCGGCCGGCTATTGGCAGTATCAGCATAGGGTGACGGGCATTGCTGCTGATGCCACAGCTCCAATGGTAAAGGCCAGGTCGGCTCTTGTTCGGCGGCGGCATGTGTCAGCGCGCGTTCAGCTAAAGGTTTATCTAAAGCAAAGAGCGCATTATATTCACCACCTACTGCCACCATAGCAGCACCGGTCAGCGTAGCGGCATCCATAATCAAAGGCGCGCCTGTCTGTGCGGCATATAGTAGACCATCGGCCAGTACCAGCCTGCCTTCAGCATCAGTATTGACAATTTCTACCGTAGTGCCGTTTTTATAAGTAATAATATCGCCCAATTTATAGGCATGGCCGCTTATCAGGTTTTCTGCACAACATAAAATTAATTGCACCCGCTTATTTAAGCCGCGTAATATTGCCAACGCCAAGGCGGCGGTAATGGTCGCGGCGCCGCCCATGTCGTACTTCATACTGACCATGCTTTCACTGGCTTTAATCGAGTAACCGCCGCTGTCAAAAGTAATACCTTTACCCACCAGGGCCGCCGCTACCTTAGCTTCCGCAGCTAACGGATTAAAATCCAGCACCAGCATCACCGGTGGCCGGTTACTGCCACGCCCCACCTGATAAGTACCCTGCCAGCCTTCCGCGGCCAGGGATTCACCACTGATGACACGACTGCTGACCGTACCCTGTGGCGCCACCGCAGTAATAAAAGCAGCCGCCTGACTGGCTAACTCTGCCGGAGATAATTGCTCCGGTGTTTGATTGATTAATTGCTTAGCCCAGCTGAAACATTGCACCTGTTGCTGCAATAACTGCTGCACACTGGCGTCACCGGTAAAGTGCACGCCACCGGCCTTTTTGGCACTGCAAAACCCCTGATAAAACGCCCACTGCAGCTCGAGGTTCCAGCCCTCTCCACTCAACTGCACTTGTTGCAAGCCAAGCCCATCCAGACTGCGGGCCGCTTTTTGCATCTGACGGTAGTCTGTACCCGACAAGTGAATTTGATACCCGGCAGCGAATGGGCTTATCAACGCCTGTTTGCCCCACTGCGTGGCAGCAGGTTCGAAGCTCAACGAAATCTGGATAATGCTTTGTGTGGTCATAAGGGCCCCTGTCGGCTGGTTAAACGCGCTAGCTACACTGGCTAGCTGATATTGTGACGCCATTGTAGCATAAGCGCCTGCCGACAACAGCGTCAGACACTGACAGTACTGTGCTAGCAATAATAGTTGCAGCAGTGATGGAAGTGACGTTCGTCACAAATGTGACATTATCACTTTTATTTAGCAATATGGATGAAAATGAGTGACGCCACCGCAGGCTGTCTGTATACTTTGGCGGCTTTTTATTAGTGATTGCAGTCTCAGATGTTATCTGTTATCTGTAGCGGTCATTTTTTGCTTGGCAGTATTGTACAGGAGATAATCATGCCAGAGGGCAAGAACATTAAAACCTTGGGATTGCTGGCGTTAGCCGGTGTTACTCCCTACCAGGAAGCGGTAGGCGAAGAGTACATGAACCCGAAACAGCTGGACCATTTTCGCCGAATTCTTGATGCCTGGCGTCAGCAATTACGTGAAGAAGTGGACCGCACTAAAACCCATATGGCGGATGAAGCCGCTAACTTCCCGGATCCGGTTGACAGAGCCGCGCAGGAAGAAGAATTCAGCTTAGAGCTGCGCGCCAGGGACCGCGAACGCAAGCTACTGAAAAAAATTGAAAAAACCTTACAGAAAATCGAGAATGACGACTTTGGCTATTGCGATACCTGTGGTATTGAAATTGGTATCAAGCGTCTGGAAGCACGGCCTACGGCTGATCAATGTATCGACTGTAAAACCCTGGCAGAGATTAAAGAAAAACAACTCGGCGGCTAAGGCTGCCAGGTGATGCTGATGCCAGGCTTCAGCACAGTGCAAATACCCGCTGATAAAAGGCCTCCTTATATTGGTCGTTTTGCACCGTCCCCCTCAGGCCCCCTGCATTTTGGTTCTCTGATAGCGGCTGTTGGTAGTTATCTGCAAGCAAAAAGCCAGCACGGTCGCTGGCTAGTTCGCATGGAAGATATTGACACGCCAAGGGTGCAACCCCATGCCGCTGATGCCATCCTTAGCACATTAGAGCGTTTTGGCTTAGGCTGGGATGGCCCTGTGCTGTGGCAAAGTCAGCGGCTTGAGCGCTATCAACAGGTACTCGCTGAGCTGACGCAGCAGCAGCTAGTATACGGTTGTCAGTGTAATCGCCGGCAAATTCAGCAAGCTGGCGGCCTCTATCCGGGCAGCTGCGCCGCATTACAGCTTAGCCAGCCTCCTTTAGCCTGGCGTTTACGTAGTCAGGGCACCTCAACGCAATTTACTGATCTGGTGTTTGGCCAGCAGCAGATTGATGCAGCTGTGGCAGCAGAAGATTATATCCTGAAACGACGCGATGGCTTATTTGCCTATCAGTTAGTGGTAGTGGTTGACGATTGGGATCAGCAGATAACCGAAGTGATCCGCGGCGCCGACTTACTCAGTATGACACCACGACAGCAACGGCTTTTTCAGCTATTAGGGGCCACACCACCGCGTTATGGCCATTTGCCGCTGGCCGTTAGTGCCCCTGGCCATAAGTTGAGCAAACAAAACCACGCCAGTGATTTAAGCCAGTGGCCACTGTCGCACAGCCTGGCCCGCGCCTTAGCCGTACTGGGACAACCCTTGCCGCCAACGCTGATCGCGGCACCGGTTAACGAACAACTGAGCTATGCGCTGGCACATTGGCGACTGGCTAAAGTGCCGCAGCAACTGGAAATTCCCTGCAGCGACTTTGCCTGAACATTCTTTTTTTGTCACAGCTGAGGTATCATACAGCTAATTTTTATACAGCCTGATTTGCAGCCTGTTGGCTGTAAAGGAGAAAGATCATTATTTCGCGTGTGTTAGACTTTTTTCGTCGCCCTGCCAAAGGCAACAATGCAGCCCCCCTGTCGAGCGCTAAAGTTGCGTCGCCACAAGCTGCCCACGGTAGAAAAAGCGCTGCAGCTGCAGTGGCGGCCAGCCATTTGCCACCGCTTAATATCCTCAGCCGCGATCAGCACAGCATCTCGCGCAAAGATATCAGCCCGAATGCCCTGAAAGTACTGTACCGCTTAAAAGATGCTGGCTTCGACGCCTATCTGGTCGGCGGCTGTATCCGCGACTTGCTGTTAGGCATCCAGCCAAAAGATTTTGACGTAGTGACCAATGCCCATCCGGAGCAGGTTAAACAGGTATTTCGCAATTGCCGCTTAATTGGCCGCCGTTTCCGGCTGGCACATGTGGTGTTTGGCCGCGAAATTATCGAAGTCGCGACCTTTCGAGGCCATCACAGTGGCGCGGAAGATGATGACAGCACGGCTGAAAAACTGAAAACCGCCAGCCTCAGTGATCATGGGCAGATTTTGCGGGATAACGTCTATGGCAGCATTGAAGAAGACGCCGAACGGCGCGATTTTACCATTAATGCGCTGTACTACTCGGTTAAAGACTTTGCCGTATACGATTTTGCCAATGGCATTCAAAGTATTGCCGAGCGTAAAGTCGAGCTGATAGGCGATCCTGAAACACGTTATCGCGAAGATCCGGTACGGATGCTGCGGGCTGTGCGCTTTGCCACTAAGCTAAATATGCAGATTGCGCTAGCCACTGCCCAAGCCATACCGCCGCTAGCCAATCTGTTAAAAAACGTGCCGGCCGCCCGGCTGTTTGATGAGTTAGTGAAGATGTGGCTGGCCGGCAAGGCTTTTGACAACGTGATGCTGATGCGTGAGTTAAAGATTTTAAAAGTGATACTGCCGCAACTGGATAAATTGTTAAATCAGGAGCCAGAGGGCAAAGCTTTCGCCTTGTTAACCCAGGCACTGCAAGATACGGATCAGCGCGTTGAGTCAGGCAAACCTGTAACGCCAGCCTTTATTTTTGCTGCCATGCTGTGGTACCCGGTAGAACTGCGCAGCCAGGCGCTGATGATAGATAGTGGCTTAAATGATATAGATGCCTTGGGTATTGCCATGAATGATGTGCTTGATGAGGTGCAAAAAAGCATCGCCATTCCTAAACGCTTTACGCTGGCGATGCGCGACATCTGGATGTTACAGCTTCGCTTGCCGAAAAGAGCTGGCCGCCGGCCCTTTAAAATGCTCGAACAAAGCAAATTTCGTGGTGCCTTTGACTTTTTAAGCTTAAGAGCAGCCGCTGAAGGTGGCGAGCTAATCGAGTTAGCACAGTGGTGGCAGCAGTTCCAGCACTGTGACGAAACCGGCAAATTACAGCTTATTCAGGGTCTGGGTAAAGCCGGCGCAGAAAGGGGCCGCCGTCGCCGCAACTATACGCGTAAGCGCAGCAGCACGCCTCATGTCTGAGCCAGTGCCTGACGTCAGCGCTGCCCCGTTGCCGCTAAGCCATGCAGAGCGGGTATACATTGGCCTGGGTGCTAACCAGGCCGAGCCCGTAGCGCAATTACAACGCGCCCTCAGCGCCCTGGCGCAACTGCCGCAAAGCCAGCTAATCGCTGTCTCCAGTTTGTATCATTCCAAACCCATGGGGCCACAGGACCAGCCTGATTATATCAATGCCGTGGCCGAGCTAGACACCGAACTGACGGCTGAAGCCCTGCTTGATCATCTGCAACAGATTGAACAACAACAAGGCCGGCAGCGCAAAGCTGAGCGTTGGGGGCCCCGTACCCTGGATTTGGATATCCTGCTGTTTGGCCAGCAACAGATTAACAGCAGCCGTCTGACCGTGCCGCATTATGGCCTGCGCCAGCGTGAATTTGTGCTTTACCCCTTATCTGAGCTGGCACCCCAGCTGGTGCTGCCAGATGGCACACCACTGACCGCACTACTACCCTTAGTACCCTTAAATGGCCTGCAGCCACTGCAACAGACTTGCAGCTAGCGGCAGTTTATGCGATCTTTCGCCCCTAATTCTGGTCGGATGACAAGCTAATGGCAAAAATCACTACCGCTGTATTACAAAAAATGAAACAGCAGGCTGAAAAAATCACCATGCTGACCGCCTATGACGCCAGTTTCGCCAAACTCTTTGCAGAGCAAGGTATCGAAGTGCTGTTAATTGGCGACTCCCTGGGCATGGTGTTACAGGGTCACAGCGACACGCTGCCGGTCAGCATTAATGACATCGCCTATCATACCCGTTGTGTCAGAGCTGGCGCGCCAGATGCTTTTGTTATAGCGGATATGCCCTTTATGAGCTATGCCACCCCTGAGCAGGCAATGCACAATGTCACGCCGCTGATGCAGGCAGGTGCCAATATGGTGAAATTAGAAGGCGGTGATTTTTTATTGCCCACCATTAAAGCCCTGACCGAGCGCGGCGTGCCTGTCTGTGGTCATTTGGGCCTGACACCACAATCTGTGCATATTTTTGGCGGCTATAAAGTGCAGGGTAAAACCAGTGAGGCCGCTGAGGCCATGCTGAATCAGGCGCTGGCGCTACAAGCGGCCGGCGCTCAGTTATTAGTGCTGGAATGTATCCCTACTGAGCTGGCCGAGCGGATAACGCAGGCGTTACAGATCCCCGTCATTGGCATTGGCGCCGGCAACGTCACCGATGGCCAGGTACTGGTGATGCACGATTTACTGGGCATTAGCAGCGGCTATATTCCCAAGTTTTCGAAAAACTACCTGGCGCAAACCGGTGAGATCAGAAGTGCGATTGCGGCTTATGTCAGCGAAGTAAAATCGCAGATTTTCCCTGGGCCCGAGCATAGCTTTAAATAATCTAGCCGTTTAATCAATGTAGTATTTAAAAATGAGTAACAGCACAGTAATGCCGTCAATTTCTGTTATTAACGCCATAGCACCGTTACGCTCGCAAATTCGTCAGTGGCGTCAGGCGGGTGAGAGTATCGCCTTTGTGCCCACCATGGGTAACCTGCATGACGGTCATTTACGGCTGATTGATGTCGCCCGCAGTAAGGCCGACAGAGTCATTGCCAGTATTTTTGTCAATCCCATGCAATTTGGCAAAAATGAAGATCTCGCCAGCTATCCGCGCACCCTGGATGAGGATATTGCCGGCTTAGTGGCGCATCATACCGATGCCTTGTTTACCCCAACCCCTGAGCTGATGTACCCGCGCGGGCTGGATGCACAAACCTATGTAGAAGTCCCGTTATTAGGTGACTTACATTGTGGCGCCAGCCGGGCCGGCCATTTTCGTGGTGTCTCTACTATTGTCTGCAAACTGTTTAATCTGGTGCAGCCAGATATTGCCTGTTTTGGCCAGAAAGATTACCAGCAACTGGCGATTATCCGGCAAATGGTTACCGACTTATCCCTGCCTATCGAGATTATTGGCGTGGCCACCGAGCGTGCCGCTGATGGCTTAGCCCTAAGCTCACGCAACGGCTATTTAACGGCAACAGAGCGCGCTCAGGCCCCGGCGCTGTACCAGATATTACAGCAAGTAAAACACGCTGTAGCGGCGGGCAATCATGATTACCGGGCACTGGAGCAGCAAGCCAAACAACAGCTGCTAGCCGCCGGCATGCTGCCGGATTATGTCAATATCAGCCATCAGCAAAGCCTGGCATTGGCCAGCAGTGCCACTGAGCCAAAAGTAGTACTGGCCGCCGCTAAACTGGGCAGCACCCGGCTGATTGATAACCTCGAGTTGTAAACGGTGTTGTATCTGGGGTGTCCGATGTGGGCCAATAGCCGCTGGAAAGGTAGCCTGTATAAAGAAGACACCCCAGCCAATGACTTTTTAGCCGCCTACAGCCAGTATTTTAACAGCGTAGAGGGCAATACCAGCTTTTATGCTGATCCAGACAGCCTGCAACTGCAGCGCTGGGCAGAGCAGTTAACTGCTGATTTTCGTTTTGTCTTTAAAATGCCGCAGCGTTTTAGTCATCAATTAGCTGAACTGACCCAAGCAGACTTGCAGCAATGGTGGCAGCATTTTGCACCGGTGCACCCCTATATCGGCTTAATTCATTTACAACTGCCGGCCATTAGCGGCCCGGCGATGCTGCCACAGCTGGCCAAAGTGCTAGAGTGGCTAACAGATAAGGCGCCGGTGGCGGTAGAAGTGCGGCACCCGGTATTTTTTGATAAGGCTGAGCAGGAGCTGGCGCTAAACCGCTTATTGCAGCAATACCAGGCCGAGCGGGTGGTGCTGGATAGCCGGGCGCTGTTTGCCGTGGCAGCAACCACCCCTGCTCTACTGGATGCGCAAGGTAAAAAGCCGCGCTTGCCGGTGCATGCTATTTGTCTGAGTGACCGGCCAATGCTGCGCTTTATTGGCACAAATGACTTGGAATTGAATCGGCAATTCTATACGCCGTGGCTGGCTAAAATTAACGACTGGCTGCGTGAGGGGAAAAACCCTTACTGTTTCTTCCACACCCCGGACAACACCCTGGCCCCCTATCTATGCCGCCAGTTTGCAGCCGATTTACAGCAACCCCACTCGGTGTTGGCACCTTGGCCAGGCGAGCAGCAAGCACAGCTGGCGTTGTGGTAACCGATATAATAGTTCGCTGCGCTGATGTTTAGTCCAGCACAAACCAGCTGCGGCTAACAGACTCAGCGTTGTTGTCCAACAGGCAAAAATAGTTGAACGTTTTGGCTGGAGTACTTCTGGCCTCTGATGAAGCTCTTCTGATTTCAGTAAAAGTACCAGAACCTGTGAGCGTAACCGTGTTTGCCGTTCGTTGCTTGCTGGTCTGAGGGTTAAACTCAGGTGTTACCTTATGAGCTGATTTAATTTGAAGGGTAATGCTTAGGATGCAAGCAGAGCGCAGCATCTCTGGTTTGTCTTGTATAGGTTTACCAGTATTGTCCGGCTGCTCTGGTATAACCGCACTGATGATGTTGCCTTGTGCCTGCTGGTAAATACAGGCAAAGGTGCCATGTTCACTGTTCAGCGTACGCCATTTAATGACACCACTCACCAAGGTAAAACCATGCTGCTCCGTACCCGCTTTCGTTTCAGCAAATATGCCACTGGAGTAAGGGATATTCTGTTTTATATGGCTTTCACAAGCCTGAATAGCAGCCTTCGAAATCATTGCTGGTGAAGCGGCAATACCCGAGGGCATAGTTGGTTTAGCAAACACCAAAGCTGACCCAACTAATGACAATGATAACAGGGTAACCATAGCTAAAGATGTGTTCATATGCTTAATTCCTGTGCTGGCTATAAATCAAAATCTTACGATAGATTTCACCCCATGCATACCCCCATGGGGTCAGGCCTTGCATTTTGCATTGGATAACATAGCCAGCCATTAGCGCCCGGTTTTAAGTATAGCCATTAATAAAAACACAAACGGTTAGCGCCGGCTTTTTTAGCCTGGTACATGGCTTTATCAGCTGCTTCTAACAACTCAAGCGGCAACGCGCCATGCGCTGGGTAGCAGCTGATACCGATACTGACAGAAATCTTTACTTGGCGTTGTGAGATAAGAAACGGCTGCGCCAGCCCATCAATAATGGCCACTGCGACCTGCTCGATATCAGATTGCAGCTTGGCACCGGTTAGGATCACGGTAAATTCATCACCGCCTAAACGGGCCACCGTATCTTCTTCGCGCACACAGTCGGTTAGCCGCTCTGCGACCACGGTTAATAAGCGGTCGCCCGCTTCATGGCCTAAAGTATCATTCACATCTTTAAAACCATCCAAATCCATAAATAATACTGCAAGCGGCAAGTTGCTGCGCTTAGCATGTTTAACCTCCTGCTCCAGCCGATCTAAAAATAACCGCCGGTTTGGTAAGCCGGTTAACAGATCATGATGGGCGTTGTACCAGATTTTTTCTTCGGCCAGCGCCTGCTCAGTGATATCACGCGAGATACAGACCGTCGCTTCTATCTGTTCATCTTCATTCAACACCGGCGCCAGTAAATATTCGAATTTCTCGCCTTTACCAGAGGCAAAGGTATGCACAAACTTGCCGCGAAAGGTGGCTTTATCTGCCATCACTTTTTGCAGATTGCGCTGAAAATCACTGGCAAAGGAAAAGCCTAAATCAAAGCTGGATTTGCCGATAATGTGCGGCAAATCCAACGCAAACAAGTCGGCCGTGGCCTTGTTGGCATAAACAAAACGGCCCTCTAAATCCAGCACATAAATAGGATCAGGCGAAGCCACCAAAATAGCGCCAAACAAGCGGGTTTCCATTTCTTTTACTGTGGCATACTGCTCCAATGACTCCGCTACGGCTTGATCTATCGCCTCATGAAAGCGGGTCAAATCTTGTAGATGCCGGCTAGTAATTTCAGAAAATGCCTGATTCCAGTGCGACACCACACTGGCGCGCAGTGCCCGAAATTCTGCCACTGTATCAAGCGCACTAAAACCACTGCTCTGGCGGTCACCACCATGTATTTCTGCCCAGGATGCGTCATGATTAGTGGGGCCGCGCCCCTTAGATTTCGCTACCTGCTCGCTGTCAGTTTGATGTGAATCTAAATCATCAGCAATGTCCAACAGCATATCTTTGGCATGATCGCGCAGCCCGACTTTATTCATATGCCGGGCATTAAACAGTGTTTTGGCAAACGCCTCCCAATCTTTCAGGATCGGCTCTATTTCTGAGCGAATAAAATCGGCTAAACCCATTGGCATGACATAACTCACATAAACAAACAGAAAGGATCGGGGAGGCGCGACGATAGTCTAAAAAATGACCAGCTCACAGACACTGTAACACGGTTTAGTTATAGCAACCTTATGTTGATTGTCGCTAACCTGCACTCAGCGGCCAGAACAATGGCAGCAATGCCATGGTGATCACAAATAGCAGCAAGCTCAAGGGCCCGCCCACTTTTAAATAATCGACAAAACGATAGCCAGCCGGGCCCATGACCAACGTATTGGCCGCATGCGATACCGGGCTGGCCAGGCTGGTGGCAGCAACCGCCACCACTATCATGGCACTTTGGCCATTAATCCCCAGCACACCACTGAGCATTAAACCAATAGGCGCCATAATCAACACCAGCGCTACCGTAGGAATGATTAAGGTACCCAGCGCCGTTACCAGATATAACCCCGCCAGCACCGCCAGTGGCCCATGCTGGCCTAAACCGGACAACACGCCTTGCGCCAGCCAGGCCGCCGTGCCTGAATGCTGCATCGCCAAGCCTAAGGGCAACATACCGGCAATCAAAAAGATAGAACGCCAATCAATAGCACCATAGGCCTGCTCCATAGTTAAACAGCGGCTGGCGACCATTAAGGTGGCGGCCAGTATCGCCGACAGGTAAATCGGCAGCACCCCGGTCAGCGTCAGCAATACCATCAGCGCCATTAAACCGGCAGCCAGCGGCGCCTTACTGGCATTTACCGGTTTCACCTGCACCGGATTCAGTACGATTAAGTGTTCACTGTCGTTCAGCTTGGCCAACTGAGGCTTGGGGCCAACAATCAATAAGGCATCACCTGCCTGCAGTAACATAGAGCCCAGCGCTGAGCGATAGGCGCGGCCCTCACGCCAGATGGCTGATACCTCTACCTTGTAGCGTTTATCTAATTGCAGTGCATTAACGCTCTGGCCAAGATATTTGCTGCGCGGGTGCAAGGTCGCCTCAACCAGCTGCAACTGTCCTTTTGCCAGTAAATCCAGATAAGGCGACATATCGTCCAGCCGCTCCAGCTGTTTAAAACCCCGTAATATGTCCAGGTCTTCTTCACGGCCCTGAATAAGCAGCAGATCACCGGCTTGCAGTTTGTCATCAGAGTGAAACTGCTGAATAATTTCTCCCTGCCGGAATAACCCCAGCAGACGAAAATCAAAAGCATCGCCCAAGCGGTTTTCTGCAAAGCTGCTATCCACTAACGGGCTGTCAGCCGGTAAACCCAGCACAAACAGCCGCTCTTGCAGCTGATACTGTTTTTTTACCGCATCAACGCTTAGCCGTTCGATGGCACTAAACGCCGCTTGATATTGTAATTCTTCAAGTGCATCGCTACTACCTTGCACCAGTATTTTATCGCCCGGCGCCAGCGTAAAATCAGCCAGCCGGGTACATAACACCTGGCCTGGCCGCTTCACCGCTAACACATTCAGCTGGTAATGCTCACGAAAACGGTGATGCTCCAGCTGCTCATTGCTCAAGGGCCCTGTCGCGGCCACCTCAAGTTCGGCCAAACAACTGGCCGCGAGCAGTTTCTCATGTAACAGCGGTGCTTCGCGCTCTATGGTCAGCGAGTTCCAGCTGCGCAAGCGCTCAAAACGGTTTAATTTTCCCTGCGCCAGCACAATATCGCCAGCTTTTAGCACCGTATGGCGTGAAGGCAGGGTGAAGGTTTCTTTGCCACGGGTCAGGGCTATTACCATCAAACCGACAGTATTAATCAACCCCGACTCTTCCAGAGTACGCCCGGCCAGTAACGAAGGCGTGGGTAAACGCAGGGCAAAAATCCGCTCTTGCAGGCCGTACTGCTCGCTAAGATCGTGGCTGCCCGCCATGCCAGCGCGATCCGGATCGGTGGCCGGTAAAAAATGGCGGCCAATAATGGCCATAAACAAGGTACAGGCCAGCAACACCGGCAAGCCGATCAGCGCAAAGTCAAACAGCTTAAAACCGGGCTGACCACTATTGTCCAGCGCCATGCTGACCAGTAAATTGGGCGGGGTGCCAATCAGTGTTAATAAGCCGCCTAACATGGCGCCAAACGCCATTGGCATTAATATTTTGGCCGGTGAGATACCACAGCGTCGGGCGGCCTCTACCGTAACCGGCAGCAATAATGCCACCACGCCGATATTGCTCATAAAGGCTGATAACAAGCCCGATACCAGCATAATGACAATGATCATCTGCGTTTCGCTGCTGCCGGATAACCGCATCACCCGCCGGCCAATACTGTCGGCAATGCCGGCCCGGGTTAAGCCCTCACTCATAATAAACATGGCCCAGACCGTAATCACCGCCGGGTTACTAAAACCACTTACTGCCTCGGTCGGCGACACCAGCCCCAATAGCGCCAGCAAGCACATGACCAATAACGCCACCACGTCCATGCGCAGCCAGCCGGTGACAAACAGCACTAGCGCACTGAGCAAAATGAGTAATACCAGTGCAATGTCAAATGTCATAGCGGCCAGAACACAATCAGTAACGGCAAGGCCACCAGCGTCACCAGAATTTCCAGCGGCAGGCCCAGGCGCCAATAATCGCCAAACTTAAAGCCTCCGGGCCCCAGAATTAACGTGTTGTTCTGATGCCCTATCGGCGTTAAAAACGCACAAGACGCCCCTATGGCCACCGCCATTAAAAACGAATCGGCGTTAACATCCAGCGCGATGGCTGTACCTATCTCTATCGGGCACATCACCGCCGCCGTTGCCGCATTGTTCATCAAATCAGATAAAAACATGGTAACAATCAAAATCATTGCCAGGGCAACAATGGCATTGCCCTGAGCGATGTATTCCATTAAAGCACTGGCAATAAGTTCTGCTGTGCCGGTGGACTCCATAGCGCCGGCCACCGGAATAAGCGCTGCCAGTAGCACTATTACCGGCCAGTCGATAGCCTTGTATACCAGGCGGGGTGGCACCGTTTTAAACACCATAGATGCCAGCACTCCCATAGCAAAAGAAATAGCTGCAGGTAATAAGCCAAAGGCAGCTCCAGCCACCGCAAACAGCATAATCGCCCCGGCAATAATGGCCTGCTTTTTATCCGGGATGTTTAAGTCCCTTTTCGCCAACGGCACACAGCCATAATCGCTGGCAAATTCCAGCACATTTTCACTGGTACCTTGCAGTAACAACAAATCGCCCGCCTGCATTCTGAAATTGCGTAACCGTGATTTCGAACGGCCGCCATCGCGCGATACCGCCAGCAGGTTCAGGCTATAACGTGAGCGCAGTAATATATTGGTCGCCGAACGGCCCTGTAAGCTGGATTCAGGCCTGACCACCAGCTCCATCAGAATGATTTCTTCGTTATGCTGTGCTTTTAGCTGTGGCTCTTTACTCTCTGCCGATGCGCTGGCATCGCTGTTGGTTTCTGCCTGCTCAGCTTTGGCATCCAAAGCCAACCCTGCTTTTGATGGCTCTTGTTCCGGCTCAGTTTTAGCCGGCTTGTCCACCGTTTTTGACTCTTCCAGCTCCAGCCCCAGCGTCGATAAGACAGCGCCCAGGGAGTCCACTTCCGCTTCTAACACCAGAGGATGTCGCCGGCCCGAATGACCCGGCCGCCACTGGGTGCATTAATTTTAACGTTATTACGGATAAGTCCGACTATTTGCGCCCCGCTGTCATCAAACTCGTTTTCGATATCATACAAACGCTTATCGGCAATTTTGCTTTTTTTCTGTGACCCGCGCCTCGGTCAGGTAGGCGCCGGTTTCAAACCCTTCAGTGCCCGCTTGTTTGCGCGCGGGCACTAAACGCCAGGCGAGTACCACAAAGATACAGCCGGTTAACGCCACACCTATACCCACCGGGGTAAAGTCAAACATGCCAAAGCCTGATGAGCCCTGCTGCGCCCTAAAACCTGAGACAATCAGATTCGGTGGCGTCCCTATCATAGTCGTCATACCGCCCAAAATGGTACCAAACGCCAGAGGCATCAAGACTCTGCCGGGCGGCATCTGCAGTCGGTTAGCCAGCTGCAGCGCGACCGGCATGAGTAAGGCTAGCGCCCCTACGTTGTTCATAAAGCCTGAGAGCAAGGCACCTATGCCGACCAGCGCCGCCATGCTAACCAGTGGGCCGGCATTCTTAGGCATCGCCTGTCGGGTCAGCGCATCTACCGCACCGGAGCTTTGCAGGCCGGCGCTTAACACCAACACACAGGCCACAGTAATCACCGCTGGATGGCCAAAACCATTAAAAGCAATGGCCGGATCAATCACCCCACCCAGCACACAAGCCAGCAGTGCAGCAAGCGCTATCATGTCATGGCGCCAGCGGCCCCATAAAAACATGCCGATAGTCAGCAACAGGATAACAATAATAATGACTTGCGCTGTGGTCATAGTGCTCTCATTGAATAAAAGTATTCTCGTTTAAAAAACGGCACCTATTCAGCCTAGTCAGTCAGGCACAGATTACCACTTAACTGTGTTGAAGCTGAGATAGATCAAGCCAGGCGCTGAGATATGACTATACTCTTAACCAGTTAACTAAAAAGGGATAAATGCGTGTTTAAAGTGTTATGCGGTGTCGCCCGCGCGAATTTTCTGAGTTTAACCCTGGTTTGTATCGCGCTGGCCGCTACTGCCAGCTGGCAAGCCGGCCATACCCTATCGCCAATGTTATTGTTGCTGGTGGCTGTTGTTAGTCTGGCCGCCCATATTAGCGTTAATGCTTTTAACGAATACTTTGATTTTAAATCAGGGTTGGATTTTTTAACGCAGCGCACCCCTTTTAGTGGCGGCAGCGGCACCCTGGTTAACCAGCCCGAGGCCAGTCAGCTGGCGCTGCTATTAGCCATTGGCAGTTTATTGCTGCTGATAAGCGGCGGTCTGTATTTAAGCTATCAGCTAAACTGGCAACCTTTGCTGATTGGTATTCCCGGCGTGTTGCTGATTTATGGTTACACCCAATATATAAACCGCTGGCCGCTGTTGTGCCTGTTGGCACCGGGGATCGGCTTTGGCATCTTTATGACCTTAGGCGCATACTGGGTGTTGGCAGGCAGTCTCAGCGCCAGCGCCTGGGTGCTGGCCTTTATCATGATGTTACTGGTCAGTAATCTGTTGCTGTTGAACCAGTTTCCGGATGTCGAGGCAGATAAACAAGTCGGCCGGCGCCATCTGCCTATTGTTATTGGTCGGCGTCACAGTGCCAGCGTGTACAGCTTATTGCTGCTATTGAGCTACTTGATATTGATCCTGGCGATCGTAGCTGGCTACTTACCCTGGCACAGCTTGCTGGCCTTGTTAAGCCTACCGCTGGTGGCCCGCCTGTTACCTGGCTTGTTTCGCTATGCCGATAAACCTGAGCAGTTAACCCCTTATTTGGGGCTGAATGTATTGCTATGTCATGTATACCCGCTGTTACTACTGGCGGGGTTAATTTGGGCCGGACCGGCTTAACCTGAAGGATCGATGATGCAGCAATTACAGCAAGATATTATTATTGTCGGTGGCGGCGGTGCCGGTTTACGCGCTGCCATAGCGGCAGCTGACGCTAATCCGGCCTTGCAGGTAGCCTTGCTCTCCAAGGTGTACCCAATGCGCTCGCATACCGTGGCTGCCGAAGGCGGTGCCGCTGCCGTGACACTGGCTGAAGATAGTCTGGACGCGCATTTTCAGGATACAGTGGCAGGAAGTGACTGGCTGGCCGAACAAGATGTGGTGGACTATTTCGTCAAACATGCTTATCAGGAATTGGTGCAACTAGAGCGTTGGGGCTGCCCCTGGAGTCGCAAAGACGATGGCAGTGTGCAAGTGCGGCGCTTTGGCGGCATGAAAACCGAGCGCACCTGGTTTGCCGCCGATAAAACTGGCTTTCACATCCTACATACCCTGTTTCAAACCTCACTTAAGTACAGCAATATTCAGCGTTTTGACGAATATTTCGTTCTCGATTTATTAGTGGTTGAGCAGCAAATCGCCGGTGTGCTGGCCATTCATTTTAGCAGCGGCCAGCTAGTGCAAATCCGCGCTAAAGCGGTCATTCTGGCTACCGGCGGCGCCGGCCGGGTCTTTCATTACAATACCAATGGCGGCATTGTCACCGGTGATGGCATGGCACTGGCCTACCGCCATGGCGTGGCGCTGCGTGATATGGAGTTTGTGCAATACCACCCTACCGGCCTGCCGGGCAGTGGCATTTTAATTACCGAGGCCTGCCGCGGCGAAGGTGGAATTTTGCTGAATAAAGACGGCTACCGCTATCTGCAAGATTATGGTCTGGGCCCGGTGACGCCTGTCGGCCAGCCTAAAAACAAATATATGGAGTTGGGGCCACGCGATAAATTGTCACAAGCCTTCTGGCAACAGCAGCAACTGGGGCTGACCGATGATTATCAGGGCCATGCTGTCGTCTATTTAGATTTACGTCATTTAGGCGAAAAACATCTGGCCAGCCGGCTGCCGTTTATCTGTGAACTGGCCAAGGCCTATATCAATATCGATCCGGCCAAAGCGCCCATTCCTATTCGCCCGGCAGTGCATTACACCATGGGCGGCATTTTAACCAACATCAACTGCCAGACCAGTATTAGCGGTTTGTTTGCCGTAGGCGAATGCGCCTCTGTCGGTTTACATGGCGCCAACCGGCTGGGGTCAAATTCACTATCCGAGCTATTAGTATTTGGCAAAGTAGCCGGCGAGCAGGCTGCTATTATCGCCAGCCGCGCCCATTATTGCAGCAGCGAGGCTGTTGCCGCGCAAAGTCAGCAGCAACAAAGTCTGCTGGCCGGTTTATTGGCTGATCGCTTGGATGACAGCGGTAACGACAGTGTGCATGCTATTCGCAGTGAGATGACCAAAGCGATGGAAGCAGGCTGCGGTATTTACCGCAACAACGAGGGCATGCAGTTGTGCTTACAACGCTTACAAGCCTTACAACAACGCTACCAGCGCCTTAACGTCAGCGACAAGAGTAAGGCTTACAACAGTGCCTTGCTGCAATATCTGGAGTTGGGATTTGGGCTGGATGTCGCACAGGCCATTTGCCAAAGTGCGCTGGCCCGCACGGAATCACGCGGCGCCCACCAACGGCTGGATAACGGCATGACAACGCGAAACGACAACGACTTTTTAAAACACAGCCTGGCAATACGCCAGCACGATGGCAGCATGGCGATGAGCTGGCAGGATGTGACTATTACTCGATTGCCGCCGGCTGAACGACACTATGGTTCGGCAGGGAGTGATTCAGCAGGAAATGGCTCAGCATGGAGCAGCTCATGAACAAAACATTGCATATCAGCCGCTATCACCCGGAGCATGACAACGAGCCGAGGTTACAAAGCTATCAGGTACAAAGCGATCACAGCAGCTCAGTGCTCGATGCGCTATTGCAAGTACAACAACAAGACCCCAGCCTGGGTTTTCGCTGGTCATGCCGCATGGCGATCTGCGGCTCTTGCGGTGTAATGGTGAACGGCATCCCCAAATTAGGCTGCAAAACCTTCTTGCGTGACTACCCGGATGACATAACCATCAGTCCACTGGCTCATTTTGCGGTTGAAAAAGACTTAATCGTCGATATGCAGGTGTTTTTAGCGCATTTAAACGCAGTAAAGCCTTATCTGATTAATGACGAAACCAGCGATGGGCCACACCGGCAAACCCCGGCCCAACTGGCTAAATATCAGCAATTTTCCAACTGTATTAACTGCGGCCTCTGTTATTCGGCCTGCCCGCAGTTTGGCTTAAACCCGGAATTTTTAGGCCCTGCCGCTCTGACGCTGGCCCAGCGCTATAATCTGGACAGTCGCGACCAGGGCAAGGCCGCACGCATGCCACAGCTTAATAGCAAAAACGGCGTCTGGGGCTGTACCTTTGTGGGCTTTTGCTCCCAAGTCTGTCCGAAAAAGGTCGACCCGGCAGCCGCCATTAATCAGGGTAAAGTGGCCTCGGCCAGCGATATGATTATCAGCCTGTTTAAACCCTAAGGATAGCAGTGATGAATTTAGAAAAGCCCAGCAGCAAGCAGGGAGCTGGCCCCTATCAGCCGGTTATGCCGCGCAACTGGTGGCTACAGCACCGTTATTTTCGCTTATACATGCTACGCGAAGCTACAGTACTGCCGCTGCTGTTTTTTATCGGCTGCCTGCTGTATGGCCTGTATTGTCTGGGCCAGGGTGAAGTGCAATGGCAACACTGGCTGGCGTTTATGGCACAGCCCTGGGTAGTACTCTGCAACTTACTGGCGTTTGCTGCCAGCCTGTTCCATGCCAAAACATTCTTTGAGTTATTTCCAAGGGTAATGCCTATAGCACCGCCCGCCGTGATGATAGCAGGCCAGTGGCTGGCCAGTGTGCTTGTCGCACTTGGTTTAGTATTGCTGTTAGGAGGCTGGCTATGAAGCGACATGCATCACAACCCCGGCGTTCTGATGAACCTATCTGGTGGGCCTTGTTCAGCGCCGGAGGTGTCTGTTTTGCCGTAGTAATACCGGGCGCCATACTGGCCTTGGCTTTGTTACCTGTACTGGATGTAATCACGGCCGATAACCTGAGCTATGCGCGCATCTCAGGCTTAATGTATAACGCTTTGTGGGGCTTGGCCGGGTTAGCCTTTGTTGGCGGTGCCCTATGCTTACCGCTGTTTCATGCCGCGCACCGTATTCACCATGGCTTGCATGATCTTAAACTAGGCGGCGGCTTAGTCAGTAAACTGCTGTGTTATGGCCTGGCGGCACTTGGCAGTGCCGCGGCGTTATGGTGCTTATTTGCTGTGTAGTGGCAAGCTGCTGGCGCTAACTTGCCGCTTTGTTTAGTTGCTGGGCCAGTTGCATTAACTTGGGGTAAAATTCTTTGTCAAGCTGTGCCAGCTGATCCTGCTCCACCAGTACATCATGTAAAATTTGCTCGGTGGTCAGCGGGTTAGCTAATACTACTCTAAAGACAATGGTTTCCTGGCGTTGATAGCGCTCTGGCATCAACCGGGTACGCGATACAAAAGACTTACCTTCTTCGCGCTGGCGTTTTTGAATAAACTTAGTCAGGCCGTTGAGTAACTCATTAAAACGCGTTAACTGCTCCGGGCTAGCGCCGCGCATAGCCTGTTGCACTTGCGCCGGGACATAGCGATAGGTCAGCAAACACAGCTCTGGCTCGGTGATCAGCTCAAAGTCGATATTATGGCTTATCAGGGTGGCAAAATAACGGGCTTTTTCTAAAGAGCGGTTAATTAAAATTTCGTAACCATCGCGGCCAATCACCTGTAAACAGGCATGTACCAGCATCGCCATGCCCGCGCGCGAACCTTCTAATGTTTGGCTACCTAAATCTTTAGAGCCTTTACGCAGAATATATTCGGCATGATGCTCAATCGCATGGGCGGCAGATGGGTGTTTAAAGACCACCATGCCGGCGCCCATTGGCACATACATTTGCTTGTGGGCATCAATAGTAACCGAGTCTGCACGCTCTATGCCGCTGAGCAAATGCCGGTATTTGTCGGATAATAAGGTGGCGCCACCCCAGGCTGCATCGACATGAAAATGGCATTGATACTGCTCAGCAATATCAGCCAGCTGGTTAAGCGGGTCGACATTGCCAGTTTCAGTGGTGCCGGCCACGCCAATAATCGACAACACTTTAATGTTTTGCTCAGTGAGTTGTTGCATCACCCGGCCAAGCTCCAGCACATCGACTTTATTTTTGGCATCGGTTTTCACGCTGATCACATGGTCACGACCAATGCCCAGAATATCGGCAGCCTTGCCCAAAGAATAGTGGCCGCGTTCAGAGACGACCAGTGCCAAACCTTCGTAGCCGTAGTATTTTAACCCCCGGAACAGGCCTTCTTTAGCGATACCTTTAAAGTCGCCATCGGCACGCAGCAGGCGGTTACGGGCAATCCACAAAGCAGTAATATTGGCAATGGTGCCACCTGAGCAAAACGCGCCCAATGAGTGATTGGCGCTGTGCATCCACTTTTTATAAAAACTGTCTTTTTCGCCATACACCAGATGGTGCATCATGCCGATAACCTGACGCTCCAGCGGCGTAAAAGCTTTGGAGGTTTCAATTTTCACCAGGTTTTGATTTAACCCCACCATCATTTTCGACAGCGGTAATAAGAAGTAGGGTAAGGCCGAGGTCATATGGCCAATGAAACTAGGCGCAGCGGTATGCACTGAATGCGCTACCAGCTTGTGCATTATGGTTTCGGTATAATCAGAGACAAATTGCGGGCTAACCGGGATTTGATGCGCCTGAAAATCGCGTTCAATTTGCCACAGCGGTTTTTCCAGCGCCACTATGCTTTCGCGTAAAAAGCCGGCCAGATTCTGCGACAGATTCTGCTCAATAATGCTCAGCGTGGAGTCTGGCGCTTCAGGTACAGTAAATATCCGCCATAGCGCTTCTTCCGACGCTTCGGCCTGGCGTTTAATCGGTTCTGTCATGCGTTTCGCTACTCTGTGAGCTGATAAAACAGCCCCTTTGTCTGCCAAGAAAAGGGGCTAACTGTACTGCAACTTGTGATTAAAGTCTGCAAAAATTTCCGCCTTAGCTGCGCAAGCCAATGCCACGGCTAATCAGGTACATGGCGAAGCTGTAGAGCACCGCAATAAAGCCCAGCACCACGGCCAGCGCCAGGTACAGGCTCACGTCACTCACCCCTAAAAAACCAAAGCGAAAGGCATTAACCATATAGACTACCGGGTTCAATGCTGCCACTTGCTGCCAAAAACCGGGTAATAAGGTCAGTGAATAAAACACACCTCCCAGATAGGTCAGCGGGGTTAATACAAAGGTGGGAATAATACTGATGTCATCGAAGGTTTTCGCATAAATAGCGTTAATCAGCCCACCCAGCGCAAACAACATAGAAGTAAGCAGCACAGTGGCAATAATAATAAACAGGTTATGAATCTGAATGCTGACAAAAAATAACGACAGCACGGTAACAATAATGCCCACCAGAATGCCGCGCGCCATGCCGCCACCGACGAAACCTAACACAATAATATAATTGGGCACCGGGGCGACCAACAGCTCTTCGACATTACGCTGAAATTTGGCGCTGAAAAAGGACGAAGCGACATTGGCATAAGAGCTGGTAATCACCGACATCATAATCAGCCCCGGCACAATAAACTCCATATAGCTAAAGCCCCCCATATCGCCAATGCGTGAGCCAATTAAGCTGCCAAAAATGACAAAGTATAAACTCATGGTAATGGCCGGTGGCACCAGAGTTTGCACCCAAATCCGCATAAAACGGGTGATTTCTTTGTCCAGAATGCTTTTTAAGGCAATAACATAAAGTGCTTTCATTCTGCGCTTTCCCGCCCCTGCTCTACCAAATTAACAAACAACTCTTCCAGCCGGTTGGCTTTATTACGCATCGACAACACCTGCAGGCCCTGAGCGGTGAGCTGACTAAAAATGCCATTTAAACCCTGGGCTTTATTCACATCCACCTCAATACTGTTGTCATCCAGCGGCCGCCAGCTAAAGTCAGTAAGCTGCAGTTGGCTGGTTGCTGCTGACAAATCCAGAATAAAAGTTTCTTTACCCATTTTGGCCAGTAAGGCCTTAATACTGGTGTTTTCAATAATGCTGCCTTTATCAATAATGGCGACATTACGGCAGAGCATCTCGGCTTCTTCCAGATAATGAGTAGTTAAAATAATGGTCACGCCCTGCTGGTTAATTTTGCGTAAGAACTCCCACATTGAGCGGCGCAGCTCAATGTCGACACCAGCAGTGGGTTCATCCAGTATTAATAACTTTGGCTCGTGCATCAGTGCGCGGGCTATCATCAACCGCCGCTTCATGCCGCCAGATAATTCGCGGGCCCGGGCATCACGCTTTTCCCACAGCCCCAGCTGCCCCAGGTAAGTCTGGGCCCGTTGCAGCGCCAGTTTTTTCGGCACGCCATAGTAACCCGCCTGATTCACCACTATCTGCAGTACCGTTTCAAACTGGTTAAAATTAAACTCCTGCGGTACTAAGCCCAGCTGGCTTTTGGCACTTTCCAGCTGGCTATCAATATCATAGCCAAACACTTTAACGCTGCCTGAGCTTTTGTTTACCAGCGAGCTTATCACACCTATAGTGGTGCTTTTACCGGCGCCATTGGGGCCAAGCAGCGCAAAAAAATCGCCTTTAGCGACCTGCAAATCAATGCCAGTCAAGGCCACTGTGCCGCTTTTATACACCTTGTGAAGCTGTTGAATATCTAATGCCAAACTCACGGCGTTGCTCCTGATTGCTGACTGTGGGGGCTGATTATTTACTGTGGGGGCTGATTACTGTATCCCCAGCGTGCAACTAATTGTTGATCCAGCCCCAGTTGTTGCAATATTCTGGCGACCATAAAATCGACTAAATCACTGATCTGTTTTGGCTGATGATAAAATCCGGGTGCAGCAGGCATTATACACACCCCTATGCGTGCCAGTTTCAGCAGGTTCTCCAGATGAATGGCACTGAGCGGGCTCTCTCGCGGCACTATGATCAGTTTACCGCCTTCTTTAATCACCACATCGGCTGCCCGTTCTATCAAATTATCACTGGCGCCACTGGCAATCGCCGCCACCGTGCCGGTAGAGCAAGGGCAAATCACCATCTGTCTGGGCGCTGCCGAGCCTGAGGCGACTGGCGAGAACCAGTCATCCTTGCCATATACCGTCAATAACTCTGGCGCGCAATTAAACTGTACCAGCAGTTGCTCGGTGCATTTATCGGGGGAGGCTGAAAGCTTAACATCGTGTTCAGTAGCAAACACCACCCTGGCTGCACTGGATATCAGCAAGTGCACCCGTATGCCCTGTGACAGCAGCAGCTGCAGTAAGCGCCAACCATAGGGCGCACCTGAGGCCCCGGTAAAGGCTAAAGTTATCTCTTTCATGTGCTTTGCACCTTGTTAAATGTCATCGCGGCTATTGCTGGGGTGGTGCCAATGTTGCGCCAGCGCCGCCACCAGTTTGTCGTGAATACCGCCGAAACTGCCATTACTCATCATGACAATGTTATCACCGGCGCGGGCATCTAAGACCAGCTGCGCAATAAGGTCAGGGATGTCATGCCACAGTTGCGCTTTGGGGCTAAGACTGCGGCATAATGGCTCCAATGACCAATTGACGTTGGCGGGCTCAAATAAATGCACTTTATCGGCAATAGCCAGCGATACTGGCAAGGCCGCTTCATGCACCCCCATGCGCATAGTATTAGAGCGTGGTTCCAGTACGGCGATTAAGCGCCCCTGGCCCACTTTATTACGCACGCCTTGCAAGGTAGTGGCAATGGCCGTTGGGTGATGAGCAAAGTCATCATACACCTTAATGCCGGCAATCTCGGCTTTTAACTCCATGCGCCGCTTCGGTGCAACAAAATGGCTTAGCGCCTCCAGTGCCACAGCAACAGGCACCCCGACATGACGGGCCGCAGCTATAGCCATTACCGCGTTATCGACATTGTGCTGGCCGCTTAACCCCCAGTGCAATTCACCTTGGTATTGCTGTTGATAAAACAGTTTAAAAGCACTGCCATCGGAATCTATCAGTTCTGCCTGCCAATCCTGACCATAACTCTGGCGTTCACTCCAACAGCCCATGGCCAGTGTTTGACTGACCGCCATGGTATCTTCCGGGGATAACACCAGGCCATTAGCGGGCACCATGCGCAATAAATGGTGAAACTGCCGCTGAATAGCCGCCAAATCAGCGAAAATATCCGCATGATCAAACTCAAGATTATTAATGATCAGCGTACGCGGCCGGTAATGCACAAATTTAGAGCGCTTATCAAAAAAAGCCGTGTCGTATTCATCGGCTTCAATGACAAAAAATGGTGACTGGCCTAACCTGGCCGAGCAATCAAAATTTTGCGGGATACCACCAATTAAAAAACCAGGGTTAAGGCCAGCAGCTTCTAAAATCCGGGCCAGCATACTGCTGGTGGTGGTTTTGCCATGGGTACCGGCTACGGCAAGTACCCAGCGGTCTTGCAGCACTTGCTCTGCTAACCACTGTGGGCCTGAAGTATAACGAAGGCCACGGTCCAGCACGTATTCTACCGCCGGGTTGCCGCGAGATAACGCATTCCCAATAATCACCAAGTCAGGCTCAGGATAAAATTGAGCACTGTCATAGCCCTGAATTAAGCCTATACCTAAGGCTGCCAACTGCTCACTCATCGGCGGGTAGACTTGCTGATCTGAGCCTGTGACCTGGTGTCCCATGGCCTTAGCGATAGCGGCAATACCGCCCATGAAGGTGCCACAAATGCCTAAAATATGTATATGCATAAGGTTTTCCACTGCAAAAACGCGTTCCATTGTAGCAAATATGCATAAAGCTGCGATCAAAACTGCAATTTGCGGATAAATTCTTTAAAATAGCCAGGCCTCACTACACAATATTAAAAAAAGGACCTGTACCATGCGTCGTATTTCTCCAGTACTGCAACAGGACGGCGTTGATCCGGACCTGATAGCCTTACTTAAAACCATCCTCGCTGCTTGTCGTGAAATTGCGTTTCGGGTAAGTCGGGGCGAATTAGCGGGCGTGCTCGGTTCTACCCTGGCAGAAAACGTCCAGGGCGAAACACAGAAAAAACTCGATATCATCGCCAATGAGCTGTTAAAAGAAGTGATTCTGGAAACCGGCGTGGTGAAAGCCATCAGCTCTGAAGAAGAAGATTTTATTGTCGCCGGCAATCCACAAGGTAAATACCTGGTGACTTTTGACCCGCTGGACGGCTCCTCTAATACAGACATCAACAGTTTAATCGGCACCATCTTCTCAGTATTGCCTGCTAAAGCTGAGCTGTCTGCTGATGATGCCGCTCAATTTTTACAGCCAGGTACCGCGCAACTGGCCGCCGGCTATGTGTTATATGGCCCCTCGACTATGCTGGCACTGACCACAGGCAAAGGCACCCGATTTTATACGCTGGATAATACCTATGGCGGTTTTTTGCTGACTGCAGAACAGGCGACCATCCCTAAGTACACCACAGAATTTGCGCTAAATATGTCGAACCAGCGCTATTGGCAACCAGAAATGCAAGCTTACATAGCAGATTTACTGCTGGGTAAAGAAGGCCCTCGCGGTAAAAACTACAATATGCGCTGGATAGCCGCCATGGTTGGTGATGTGCACCGCATCCTTTGTCGCGGGGGGATCTTTGCTTATCCAAGCGATCGCAAAGATCCAAACAAACCCGATAAACTGCGCTTAATGTACGAAGCCAATCCGATGAGCTTTTTGGTAGAGCAAGCCGGTGGTATTAGCTCAACCGGCTTTCTGCGGATTATGGAGATAGTGCCTACCGATATTCATCAACGGGTAGCGGTTATTCTTGGTTCTAAACATGAAGTGGAAAGCTGCCTTGGCTACCATAAAAAGTCACCCTGAAGCGCAGTAATTCGGTTTGACGGGCTAAGCCTTTGGTCGAGACCCGGCAACAATATATAGCCATTTTTATTGTCGCCATTATAATGGCGGCATTCGAATAACCAAAAAGGACAGAGCAATGAGTTTAAGCGATGTAGCGGCAGGTAAAAACCTGCCAGATGAAATCAACGTTATTATTGAAATTCCGGCCAATGCCGACCCAATTAAATACGAAGTAGATAAAGATACCGGCACTGTCTGGGTTGACCGCTTCATGTCAACGCCAATGTTTTATCCGTGTAACTATGGTTTTGTAAACCATACTTTGTCATTAGATGGTGATCCGGTAGATGTGTTAGTACCAACACCTTACCCACTGGTTCCGGGTGCCGTTATCCGCTGCCGTCCGGTTGGCGTATTAAATATGTCTGATGAATCAGGTGAAGATGCCAAAGTCATCGCCGTGCCAGTCAGCAAGCTGACCAAACTGTATGACCATATTCAGGACATTAACGATGTACCTGAACTGCTTAAACAGCAAATTCAGCATTTCTTTGAGCGCTACAAAGAGCTTGAGCCAGGTAAATGGGTAAAAGTGCTGGGTTGGGCTGATGCCGCAGCGGCTAAAGCCGAAATCATGACCTCCTTTGAGCGCGCTAAACAGTAAGCTCAGTTCATAAAAAAGCCGGTTCTAAACCGGCTTTTTTATCTTTGGCAGCATCTAGCCTCCACCGGTATGCAATTTCAGGTACTCGATTAACTCCGTGCTGGGCATAGGCTTGGCATAATAAAACCCCTGCACTTCATCACAGCCCATGGCTTTAATGGCCTGCAGTTGCTCCTGTGTTTCCACCCCTTCGGCGATGGTAGATAACCCTAAACGCCGGCCCAGGCTAACAATAGTCTCAGCAATTAATTCACCACCATTAGTACAGATATCACGAATAAAGGCTCTATCGACTTTGATGCGATCCAGCGGTAATTGCTGCAAGTAACTTAACGAGGAAAAACCAATACCAAAATCATCAATAGCCACTTTAATGCCGAAGCTTTTCAGCTTTTGTAGTGCATCAATAACTATTTTTGGCTCATCCATTACCACGGATTCGGTAATTTCTAACTCGAGTAGCGCCGGATCAATCTGATGGCGTTGCACACTGTCAATCACCGATTGCACAAAGTGCTGACTGCGAAATTGCGGCATAGACACATCAACGGCAATACGCAGATTCACAAAACCCAGCTCGGTTAACTGACGAATTTGCAAACAGGCTTGCTCCAGTACCCATAAGCCGATATCTACGATTAACCCTGAATATTCGGCCAGCGGAATAAACACCGCCGGCGAAATAAATTGTCCGGGTTGCTGCGGCCAACGCAATAAGGCTTCCATACCGACCACTTGCTCAGTGGCTAAGGCTAACTGCGGCTGATACCACAGCTGCAATTTGTCACGAGCGAAATCAGAACGCAGCATGCGCAGCATGGACAAGCGACCTGCCATCTCGTCTTCCATATCTTGTTGATAAAACTGGTAATTTAAACTTATATTCTTTTTGGCTTTATTAAGAGCGATATAAACATGTTTTAAAATGGTAAGCCCCTGTTCGGCAGAATCCATTAACCGGCACAGGCCAAAGGTGGCATTGACCTGCAGCGCATGTTCTGATGCCTGGAAGGGCTCATCAAATAGTGCATTTAATCGCTCAGGTGTTAATTCCTGCTCTGGTCCGACCAAACCAAACACATCGGCGCCAATACGCCCTAACTGCGAGCTGATGCCAAAATGCTCAATAATCCGTAGTGTTACCGCAATCAGTAAGTCATTGCCGACATCCTGCCCTAAGCCATCATTGACATCAGAAAAATGGTCAATATCAATCAGTACTGCCACCATCCCCTGGGGATCAAAGCGCCGGGTATCCTGCAATATCTGAATAAATTCATTGCGGTTAGGCGTTTTGGTCAGAGGATCTATATAAGCAGCATGTTTAAGTTGCTGAAAAAGCGTAACGTTTTCATAGCCAATTGAAATGTTGCTTAAAAACACCTCTATAAGCTGCCTGTCGATATCTTCAATAGGCCTGTTGGTCTCAATGTATACCGCGGCGCAGTGCGCATCATTACCCAGATACAACACTGTATCGTTGGCATTAAAAATATGTTGCCGGGTGTGCAGACAAAGCTTGATTTGCTCAATGATCTGGGTGTTTTCAATGCGATCTAACTGACACTTGATAAAGGGCGCATAATGGCCAGCCGCGCCAAGCACATAAATTTTATCACTGGCACTGCCATCATCTTCAATCTGTGCGCACAATACGCCCTCTGCATGCAAGCCAATCAGCGACGAAATTTGTGTAACTACGCCTTCTGAAAACTCATGCAAAGAATGCTGCTCTAACAAATTGGCACCGGCATTAATAATTTTTTGCAGGCCAATACGGCTTTGATTGATAGTCCTAATTTGCTGATAAGAACGAATAGAAGAAATGATGGACGTAACCAGCTTGCTACGGGTCAACTCGGTTTTCGTTTTGTAATCGTTAATGTCGTATTCTTTGATCACGCTCTCTTCAGGAGCGTAACCGGGCTGACCGGTTCTCAGTACAATTCTGAGCTCATCTAACCCTAATTCATCCCTGATTTGCCGGACCACCTGCAAACCGGCATCGTCAGTTTCCATCACGACATCAAGCAGCACCAGGGCAATATCTTGTCGTTGCGATAAAAAAGCGATGGCTTCTTTAGCCGAGTACACATGATGAAACACCAGTTTTTTACCCAGCACCAGCAGATCACTTAACGCCAGCCTGGTCACAGTATGAATTTCTTCATCGTCATCAACAATAAGCAGATGCCACTCCCCTCTGCTGGGTGTAGCTACTTGTGCTGATATCTCGTCTTCTGCTAAAAACAGAAATCCTTCATCTGTTTCATGTGGCGTCATTGCATAGCCTTTTACTTGATTACGCTATTAAATATACATGCTTATTTACTAAAAGAGGAAGCCCTGTTTAATTATTTTGAACACCTGCTCAAGCAATTTAGCACGATGCTATGTCACAGCAAATAAAATACCATCGCAATTAGCTTTCAAAGCGTCAAAAAAGTATAAGACCTGTGGTTGATTGTTTCAGTTAGCTTGCCCCAGGCAGGCGTTAGTGCCAAGATGGGTATTGCCGCAACTCAGCCATTAACAAGAAATATGACGAAAATTGGTTCATCCATTACACAACGCAAAGTTCAGCACGCGGGCAAGCAAGCGCTGAGCAAAGCGGTTGTGGCAGCTGAGAACGAAGCTGTGAGCAACCTCAGTGCTACTGCCGCCCGGCAACGTTTTGGTCAGTTACTGTCACGTTCAGGTGCCGCTGGAACTGATGGCAACCTTAGTCTGGCGGAAAGAGCGGCACGACGAAAGCAAATGCAACATGAACGCCAGCAAGCAAACCTTGAGCGTATTATGTCACTGGCCGAAGAGTATTGCTCAGTGCAACTACCTCAACAAGACATAGAGCCCGATTGGTTTAATCAATATTGCGAATTGGTACTGGATATTTCAAACGCCAGCATGCAGCAACTTTGGGCTAAAATTCTGGCCGGTGAATTGGCAGCGCCAGGGCGTTTTGCGTTAAAAACCCTGTTAACACTAAAGCAAATGAGTGTTCGTGAAGCGGTTGCCTTGCAACATGCAGCTGCCTTGAGTTGTAGATTGCGATCTGAGCAGGCCGCTCGCATTTACTTTGGCTATAGCCGTAAACCCTCGCTGTGGCATTGGTTAACTGGCCGACAACTGGCACTGTTAAACCTGAGCCAATTTCAATTAAGCTACCCACAAATATTAAGTCTAATTGATATCGGTATTTTACATAGCAGTGAAATAGAAAGTGGTGAATTGCAAAACGGTCAACGTGTGCATTGGCAGATACAACAACAAGTGCTTAACGGCAGTGTTAAACAAGCCGGTGTGGTCCTGCAGTACTATAAATATACCCCAACAGGTGCTGAGCTGCTGCCACTTATTCAGTGCCAACCACAGCAACACTATATCAGCGCCCTACAGAAAATGCTGGCGCCTGTTGTGCAATTCGAGGCGATTTAGGATAACAATTGATAATGGTGTAGCAAGGTTTCCAGCCTTTGCGGTTCAAGCGGTTTAACAATAATATCATTCATACCAGCAGCTAAAAAAGTAGCGATTTCTTCGGGAAGGGCATGGGCAGTAAACGCCAAGATGGGAGTATGCTGATAGGCCGGCTGTTGCCTTAGATGTCGGGCTATATCAACGCCTGACATATCGGGTAACTGGATATCCAGCAAAATAAGATCAAACTGCTGATATTGACACAGCGTTAGTACCTCGGCGCCTGTACTGGCCGTAATTACCGACAACGGTTTATCTTTTAACACTAACCTTACAAAGGCCAGATTAGTTTCACTGTCATCCACTACCAGCAATTGCTTAACTGATTGCACCTCAAATAGTTGCTGAGCCCTTACTAATAACTGTTCACTGCAAAAACAATGATAATAACTGACAGGGAACGACCAATTGGGCGCAAGAGCACCACAGACTATAATGTTTTGCCGTCTTAGTAAGGCTTTCAATGTCAGAGGCAATTCACCTAACTTATGCACATCTTGCATCAGCAATACATCCGGTTGATGTCGCTGCAGCATTCGCTCAAGTTCAGTAAAACTGGAGCAATACAAGCTTTGTGCTGCTAAAGCACTAAATAACAGTTTGCGCTCAGTTAACCGCTCATGATCTGCATCCAAGACTATCAGCAAGGGTAGTAAGGTCGGAGGTGACTGGGTAACGGCGGGTAAAGTAAGCATTAAGCTGATATTGCAGCCTAAGCCATCCAGTGACTGCACGGTAAGATTAGCTTGCGGTGCCTGCCCCACCGCAGATAACAATCCCAAATCTGCCTGCTGCCAGGGCAATAACGCAGGTGGCAGCTGCTGCAGTTCGGTAATCAGTGTAGCTGGCAAACCATCGCCATCACAATGCAGTTGTAATTGAAGTTGGCATTGATCTTTGACTGCCTGTAATTTAATCCTCAACTGCAACCTGCTGACGCCCGTTGAGCGCAAACCGCATCGGATCAATGCCTGCAACAAAAAGTGGAATACATCCTGTTCGATATAAGGCATCAGCGTCAGGCAGCTGCTGTCTTCAACACATTCCAGAATAATGTTTTCAGGCAAGATACCGGGCAAAGAGCAAACCAGTTCCGACAACGCCTTAGGCATTGGCAAAGGTGAGGGCGGCACAATGGCAGCCGAAAACAAAAAGTGCCCCTGTAACAGATTGCTGGACAATAACACCGTCAATTCAGCCGTATCCAGTTGATCTCTTGCTAACCACATTTGCCGGGTATTTTGTAACCACAACTGTAGTTGCTGTTCTTGCAAACGCAGCTCGCTTTTTTGACGCAATACTTCTGCGTTAAGTTGCTGCTCACTTTGCTGTAATTGCTGAGCGCGCAGTTCCAACTGATGTTGCTGTTGCTGATGCCGTAAATGCTGTTGTTCTAACTGGGACGCCAATTCATTAGCGGTATGTTTCAGTGGCAGTACAGCGCTATGCACCCGGGCTGTGAACCGCTCAGTGTGCTGACCACGCCCAAGCAGACTAAACCACTGCTGCAATTGATTAATATCGGTTTGCTGACGTTTAAAGTAACGGCGCAGCCAACTACTATGCAGCAACAACAATATCACTAGCAACAAGGCGCTCAAGGCAGTGGGCCATAACCACAGCTCACGGTTGCTGTAACTGTCGAACTGCACAGCAAGATAAAATTGGGCAGGACTGCCGCTAGCGGCAATATCAACCGATGATAGCGGTTGCCAGGCCATAGCGCGGCCATCTGGCAAATGTGTGAATAAAAACCGCTCACTGAGCTCAATCTGCAATTGCGCCGGCAGTGGTTCAATAGCTACAGTACTGGCCAGTAATTCGCCATGACGGCTATACACTGCCAACGCCGACAAAGGTAAAGAGGAACTAAATTTTAACTGGGTCAAATGCGCAGCAACCTGCTCCGGCGGAACTTTCCCTAAATAAGGACGCAAACCTATTTGTGCCAGCGCTGAAAATTGCTGTAACTGGCTTTGAAACTGCATAGTGGCATCATAGCGAAACCATAAACTTAGCAATAACATTGCCAGCAAGGCCGCCGCATATAGCGGCACTAATAAATGTCGGTAGAGTTCAGTCAAAATACGGCCTGCCGCAAAACAAGTAACTACACTATAAAACGATTAAGCGGGACTCACAAGACGCCGCCAGAGAGCAAAACCACACTGGCGGCTGAAAAAGGCTAAAAGTGAAGTTCTATTCCGGCGAATACGCCTTTAAAATCGACGTTAGTATAGAGGTTGTCTAGATCATCCAGCTTTAAGTTTACCGCCCGGTAACCCAGTTTTAAGCGCACATTTACTGCCAGACTATCTACGACTTTATAAGCTACACCGGCTTGCACATCATACATGCGACTATCGCTCCAGCCGATAAAACTTCCACTGGCGAACAGATCCAAACCGGTTAAAGGCAATCCCACCTGAGTACTGGCATACAACATTGGTAGCCATTGTGATACCTCCTCTTCACCGCTTCGGCCTTGTGGCACTTGCTCTCGAACAAAGGCACGCCCTTCAACCAATTTTGCGTTTAAGCCAAAATCCAATGAAAGCAATGCATTATCTAAAAGCTCATAATACAGCACGACATCAGTGCTGCTTAAATCCAATTCGTTAAAAATGCGGCTGTTGACATTAAAGTTTTGGCCGGCAAAGTTAAATTGCTGCTGAATATCAGTACTGCCACTGGATTTCAAATCATTGTATTGTAAACGAACATTAGGCAAAACCGGTATTGGATGCTCCAACGCCAGATAAAAACTACTTTGAGTGGAGGGCTCAAAATTAAAGGCTTGCAGAGGCTCATTGTTTCCAAAGCTACCACTCGTATCGGTACGCCAACCATCGGCGCCTAGATACAAACCAAGTAAAGTGTCTGCCTGGGCACTGGTGCTGATACCGGCAGCCAGCAATGCAATGACAAAGGTATTTTTCATAAAGGCTATCCTTGAGACAGTAATTCCGATAATTCAATTAAAGCGGCATTCGCACGGGAAATGTAATTTGCCATGACCAAACTATGATTAGCCAGCAAACCAAAGCCACTGCCATTTAGCACCATTGGGCTCCAGACGGTTTGCTGAGTAGCTTCCAGCTCCCGGATGATTTGTTGCAAACTGACCATGGCATTACGTCGGTGCAATACATCAGCAAAATCCACTTCTACTGCTTTTAAAAAATGCAATAAGGCCCAGGCGGCACCTCGGGCCTCATAAAATTCGTCATCAATTTTCCACCAGCTGGTCTGAACACGCTGCGCGATCATAGTACCGGTAGATTGCCGGGCTTCAGCATCACCCGCTAAATCCGTATTAAAACGCTCTTGACCGACACTGGCACTGAGGCGCTGTGAATAACTGCCTAAACGCTTTTCAACATTTTTCAACCAGGAACGCAGATTATCTGCCCTGGCATAAAACTGGTTATCAGGCTGGTTGGCATCTGCTAAGGCTGAGCGATATAAATACAACTGAGCAATGGCTTTACGGTATTCAGATTCTGCACTGGGTAACATCCAGCTTTGATGATCAATATTCAGCTGCGGCTGCGCCACCCGCAAGAAAGCATTTTCAGCCGATTGCGACTGTGAACGGCTAAAATCTCTGCGCAAGGCTAAGGTTAAATCCCGGGACATTTCTAACACCCCAAATTCCCACGCAGGCATATTATCCAGTAAGCTAAAAGGTGGCAGCACATCATTTGACAAATATCCACCCGGCTTATCCAGCAAGGTTTCAGTTACCCGGATCAGCGCCGTTACTGTTGGGTAGCCAACAACACGCTGCTGATTCACACTATGGCTGTTCTGCACCTCGTCGACCAGCAGAGCCAGTTCGCGGCTAATCCAGCAACTGAGTAGAAACAACAAAAATACCAATATCGCCGCCGATAGCAGCAGAGTGCGCTGTAATGACTTATTGAGCAATGACATATTTATCGCCTTGGCATAGCTACCACGGGCAGCTCTGTGTGTAATGTCTGGCCATCCGCAAATTCCAGGGTCAACGGTATTTTTAGACTTTCAGTAAGCTCTTGTTGTGGATTAAATAACATCAAATGTAAACCACCAGGCTGAAAGGTAACGCTTTGCTCAGCAGCAAGGTCCAGCTTGTCAAGGCGTACCATACGCATCACGCCATCCTGATGTAAGTGGGTATGAATTTCAACACGTTCAAACGCGGGGCTAGAAGCCGCTATCAGGGTGACAGCTTGTTGCTGTTGATTATAAATAGTTAAATACGCGGCAGTGACAGTCCTGCCTGGCATCGGCATACGGATCTGCCCCGGCTCAATACTCAGCTGGGTCGCACTCAGAACAGCAGTAAACAACAACGCCACTGAACAAAGCAACATAGATAAAACTCGCAGGGACACAACTCGCATAGTTAACTCCTTTAACGAATGATAAACCGCAGGTAAATGTAACAGTTTAATCAGTTCAGGTATGCGTTATACCATAAAATTGTGGCGAGTTACCGTAAAGTCAGTAATAACATTTGGGTAACAACATGGCCGCCGCTACATAGGCTGCAAGCGCCAGCAAACCAGAACACAGTAACAATACCACGGCGATAACACGTACCATTAACACCGGCTGTTGATAATAATCTGCCAAACCAGCACAGACACCAGAAATTTTGCCAGCTGCTGTTAAACGATACCAGCTTTTATTGCGTTCAATTGTCATATTAGTTCCTTGTCTTAACAGATAGACTTGCCTGGTTTTACCAGACGGCAATGGTACTAACGCCGGTAACCTGGCTTATGAAAATGCCATACCAGCCAGGCCGGTACACAACCGAGAATTAATCCCAGCACCGGCAGTAAATACATCAGCAGTATTACACTGCCTGACATCAGCATGGTTATTCGCTCCGCGATGGCAGCAAGGCGGACTGCGCCAAAGTCACACTGGCAACGCCTATAGTTTGAGCCGAGGTCGTTGCTTGCATAGCGATACCAAGCAATGCCTGACTGGATTGCTGTTGTATGGTATGGCTTAACTGTTGCTGTTGCTGATAGTGCATTAACTCCAGTTGTGCCGCCAATTTACTGCGGCCATCAACCAGGATTGGTGCAATATTAACCTGCGGATTATAATCGACATTGGTGGTCATCTCAGCAGGTGCCGCCTGACCTAAGGTCAGTGAAAACACAACAAGGCTTAAAGTTGATACTGGCATCATATGCTCCTTAACGTAACTTTTAGTGAACTGAACCATTTCAGTTCACTAGTTATTTCAAGGCTTATGCCAACTAAGGTGATAATTTTAAGATATTGATTTATAAGTTATTTTATTTTAATACCTAACATCAATCACTGCTGAAAAAAACAGCTAGAACTAAAAAGTAGTGAATTTAACCAGTCATTTAGTCAAATTCACCAGTAGGATTTAAACCTTGATGACTTCACGCCAGCTCAACTTCCGGGACTTTTGCCAACGCCTGTAGCAGTAATTCCGGTGTTGCCTCTGCCAGATGCCCTTGCTCACTGAGTAAACGCCGCCATTGCCGGGCGCCCGGCATACCCTGAAATAACCCCAGCATGTGCCGGGCTATATGCCAGAAACGAGCGCCTTGTTGCATTTGTTGCTCCGCATAACTGGCCATCTGTTGCACAAGTTGATGCTGACTCAGCAACGGATGCGGATCCTGATATAGCGACGCATCTACCTGGCTTAATAAATAAGGGTTGGTATAAGCTTCACGCCCGATCATGACGCCATCCAAATATTCCAGCAACTCCCTGGCGTGTTGCAGTGTTTTAACCCCGCCATTAATACTGATATCCAGCAAGGGGAACTCCTGCTTTAACTGATATACCCTGGGGTAATTCAGCGGCGGAATTTCGCGGTTTTCTTTTGGGCTTAAGCCTTGTAACCAGGCTTTGCGGGCATGCACAACAAATTGCTGACAACCGGCTTCAGATACTACAGATACAAAATCCTGCAAAAACTGATAGTCATCCGAGTCATCAATACCGATACGGGTTTTCACTGATACCGGTATGGATACCGCATCCTGCATCGCTTTTACACAATCCGCTACCAGTTGCGGATTCGCCATTAAGCAAGCACCAAACATACCGTTTTGCACCCGGTCGGATGGACAACCGACATTCAAATTGACTGCAGCATAACCGCGTTGCTCGGCTAGTCTGGCACAGTGTGCTAACTGCGCCGGGTCTGAGCCACCCAGTTGTAACACCACGGGTTGCTCAGCCATATCAAAAGCCAGATAATCGCCTTTACCATGAATAATTGCGCCGGTTGTCACCATTTCGGTATAGAGCACTGCATGGCGGGTCATCAACCGGTGAAAATAACGGCAATGTTTATCCGTCCAATCCAACATGGGTGCTACTGAGAAGCGTTGGGGCAAAATAGATGCGTTCAAACTCACTTCACCTTCGTATCTGAATGAGGTACTTTATGAGCATAATTTTAGCATAACCCTTCTGTAAAAGGACTGTTTTGATGCAATGCAGCAGCAAGGTATTGCTCTCAAGGTTTACCGGGCTGTTATAGCGCTGAGTATGGCAGTTGTTTAGCAATATGTTACACTGCTTCAGATAGTAACAGGAGAAAGCTTATGTCCACTGAATCTCTGGTAAGCAGGGCCCGGACCATGTGTGAGCAAAAAGGTGCGCGCTTTACTGCCATTCGGGAAAAGGTGTTTCGTTTAATGGCCGAAAGCCAGGGAGGCCAGGGTGCTTATGAGCTACTGGAACAATTAAAAGCCACTGAACCGGCAGCCAAACCTGCCACTATATACCGGGCACTGGAATTTTTAACTGAGCAGGGTTTTATTCATAAAATAGAATCTAATAATGCCTTTATGCTCTGCCATCATTTTGGCCATCATCATCCGGCGCAATTACTGATATGCCAGCATTGTGGCAATGTCACTGAGTTGCATTCCAGCGCCTTACAACAAGAATTCAGCCGGTTAGCCGAAATCAGCGGTTTTGTACTGCAACATCAAACGATTGAAGGCCTTGGCACCTGTCGAAGTTGCCAGCAAAATTGACTGGATAAATGATTATAAAAACAATAAGCTATCTTGTTTATTTTTTAAAACACACCTAGTCTTATGCTAATAACACTTTTCACTCACACTGCGCGACACATTGTGCGCAACCGACGTTAACCAATAGGCATGACAGATGAATGTAGAGTATATAAACCCGTTTTTGTCTTCATTAGTTAATGTATTGGCAACTATGGCCAACACTACTATTACCCCTGGCCAGCCGCGGATTAAAAAAGATGAAATCGCCCGCGGTGATGTATCCGGATTAATTGGCATGGTCGGCCCCACTATCAAAGGGTCGTTTTCCGTCAGTTTTGAAGAACCGCTGGCACTGGAAATTATGTTCCGGATGCTTGGTGAACGCCCCAAAGGTATTAATGCTGATGTCACCGATATGGTCGGCGAAATCACCAATATGGTGACTGGTGGCGCAAAACGCATTTTAGGGGATAAAGGTTATGAATTTACCATGGCCACGCCCATTATAGTCTCAGGGAAGAACCACACTATTACCCACAAAGGTGAAGGTCCCACCATCTTAATGCCGTTTAATTCTGAGTTTGGTAAAGTTCATATTGAAGTGAGTTTTGATAAGTAAGGGTGTCTCTGGCAGCTAACCCATGCAAGGCTATCTGCCAGTACCAGATTACCATGGCTGCCACCATTACTTAATATTAGTATACCGGTAATCTACCCGCGGCGTAATGTTGCATAACAACTCATAAGCAACAGTGCCTGCAGCCGTTGCAACTTGTTCTATGGGTAACTCTGGCCCCCATAATACCGCTTCATCACCAATTGTTGCGTCAGGCTCTGGCCCTAAATCAACGGTGATCATATCCATTGACACGCGCCCGGCGAGGTGAACGATGCGGCCATTTAACCACACTGGTGTGCCATTGGCGGCGTGACGCGGATAACCGTCCCCATAGCCAATGGCAATCACCGCGATAACAGTATCAGCTTTTGCTTGCCAACTGGCACCATAACCTACAGTATCCCCCTGCTTCACCTGTCGCATAGCTATGACTCTGCTGCTTAAACGCATTACCGGCAGCAATAGATGATCCCTGCCAAGTTGCCCCAGCATGGGTGAGATACCATGCAGCATTAACCCTGGTCGCACCCAATCTAACTGGCTTTGCGGCCAGGCAATGATACCTGCACTGTTGGCCAGACTACATTGCTCCGCTTTATCAGCACAGAGTTGTTGAAATAAAGCCAGTTGCTGCAGGGTTTGAGGTGCGGCCAGTTCGTCGGCACAACAAAAATGGCTCATTAAACGAATGCCAGGCTGCACCGTTGCGCATTGCCATAATCGGCGATAATACTCGTCAGTTTGCGCAGGCGCTATACCCAACCTGTGCATGCCGGTATCAATTTTTAACCAGACTTTCAATTGTCCGGCCAGCGGTGTTTGCTCCAGCGCTTCCAGTTGCAGTTGGTTATGCACCACGGTTTGCAGGTTATTGGCCAGCAATACCGGCAGCTCAGCGGCTTCATAAAAGCCTTCCAGCAGCACTATAGGTTTAACGATGCCACCGGTACGCAGTGCCAGGGCTTCATCGATGCGCGCCACCGCAAATGCATCCGCCTGGTGAAGCGCTTGAGCCACCTGCACCAGGCCATGCCCATAGGCGTTGGCTTTTAATACGGCCAGCACCTGACTGTTGGCTGCCAACTGTTTTACCCTGGCCAGATTATGCTGCAGAGCAGATAAATCAATGTGCGCCAATGGCCGGCGGCTCATTAATATTCATCCTCAAAACGCGCGCTTCCCGCGTAGTTATCAAAGCGCGAATAATGGCCATGAAAGGTCAGCCGCACCTTGCCGATAGGGCCGTTACGCTGTTTACCGATGATGATTTCGGCCAGGCCTTTATCAGCACTGTCTTCGTGATACACCTCATCACGGTAGATAAACATGATTAAATCGGCGTCTTGCTCTATAGAGCCGGACTCACGCAAGTCAGAATTCACCGGCCTTTTATCTGCGCGTTGCTCCAGGCCTCGGTTTAACTGAGACAGCGCCACTACCGGCACTTTTAGCTCTTTCGCCAAGGCTTTTAAAGAGCGCGAAATTTCGGCAATTTCCAGGGTACGGTTTTCACTTAAGCCAGGTACTGTCATCAGCTGCAGGTAATCGACCATGATCATGCTCAAACCACCATGCTCCCGCGCTACCCGCCGCGCTCTTGAGCGCACTTCAGTGGGTGTCAGGCCAGAGGCATCATCGATATACATTTTGCCTTTGGTGTTTAATAGCTCAATGGCCGAGGATAAGCGGGCCCAGTCTTCATCTTCTAACTGCCCGGTGCGCACCTTGGTTTGGTTAATGCGGCCCAGTGAGGCCAACATCCGCATCATAATTTGATCTGAGGGCATTTCCAGACTAAAAATCAGCACAGGTTTATCGCTGGTAATCGCCGCATGCTCACACAGGTTCATGGCAAAGGTAGTTTTACCCATAGAAGGCCGCGCTGCGACAATGATTAAATCCGACGGTTGGAAACCATTGGTCATTTTGTCCAAATCGACATAGCCAGACGATAAGCCGGTAATGCCATTTTGTGGCGATTGGTACAAGGCATCAATTTTGTCGATGGTTTTCGCCAGTATGCTGTTAATCGGCTCAGGCCCTTCATTGGCATTGGCGCGCTGCTCTGCAATTTTAAATACCTTGGTTTCGGCAAAATCGAGCAGTTCTGCACTGGTACGGCCCTGGGTGTCGTAACCGGCATCGGCAATATCGTGGGCGACCGATATCATATCGCGCACCACAGCGCGCTCGCGCACTATGTCGGCATAAGCCATAATATTGGCGGCACTGGGGGTATTTTTGGCAATTTCGCCTAAATAGGCAAAACCCCCAATGTCGTCCAGTTGCTGATTGGCTTCCAGCGATTCTGACACGGTAATTAAGTCTATCGGTTGGTTGCTCTCAGCCAGACGCGACATGGCACTGAAAATAAAGCGATGCGAGCGCAGATAAAAATCCTGCTCCACCACTTTTTCTGACACCCGATCCCAGGCCTCATTATCCAGCATCATTCCGCCCAGCACCGATTGCTCGGCTTCAATCGAATGTGGAGGCATCTTAATCGCCGCCACCTGCTTATCTTTTGGACTACTCATAACACCGACTGGATTATCAAACTCAGGCTGCAATGCTACCCTGCAAGAAACAGAATAAAAAGCACAGACTGTAAAAAATTAGCATATAAACACAGGATAAAAGAAAAGCGACATATGGAACAACGGAGAAGAGAGAGGATTGGTGCAGAAAAGAGAAGCGCACTGCGCGAGCAGTGCGCTCTGAGCCTTAGGCTTCAGCGATAATAACAACTTTAATGGTTGCTACTACTTCAGCGTGTAACTGCAGATCGATATCGAACTCGCCAGTATCACGTAAAGTACCGTTAGGTAATTTCACTTCAGCTTTAGTCACTGGCACGCCAGCTTCAGTAATGGCATCCGCGATATCGCGGGTACCTACTGAACCGAACAGCTTGCCTTCGTCACCGGCTTTAGAAGCGATAGTCACTTCAGCCAGTGCCGCCAGCTTAGCAGCGCGGTCGTTAGCAG
Organism: Arsukibacterium sp.; assembly: GCF_036735525.1. NCBI lineage: Bacteria > Pseudomonadati > Pseudomonadota > Gammaproteobacteria > Chromatiales > Chromatiaceae > Arsukibacterium > Arsukibacterium sp. The sequence continues at coordinate 57,590 of NZ_DAINOE010000003.1, forward strand.
CAGCTAAATCAGTAGCCAGTTTGGCTTCTAATTCAGCACGGCGAGCTTCAAATTTCTCGATGTTAGCTTTGTTAGCTGGAACCGCTTTTCCTTGTGGGAATAAGAAGTTACGAGCATAACCAGACTTAACAGTAACATTGTCACCTAAACCACCAAGGTTTGAGACTTTGTCTAACAGAATAACTTGCATACTTATACCCCTTCTGTATTAGCTGTGTGAGTCGCTGTATGGCAGCAGAGCCAGGTAGCGAGCGCGCTTGATAGCACGAGCCAGCTGACGCTGATACTTAGCGCTGGTACCAGTAATACGGCTAGGTACGATCTTGCCGCTTTCTGTAACGTAGTTTTTCAGAACAGCGGTATCTTTGTAATCAATCTCTACAGTGCCTTCTGCAGAAAAACGGCAGAATTTACGGCGACGGAAAAAACGTGACATTTGTCTGTCTCCTAACTTATTTGTTCAATCTGCTGGGCGTGCAGTACCAGTTTTGCCTGACCACTGCGGTTTTGGTGCCGGTTTAAAAACCCGCTAACCTTTACCATGCTACCCAACGTCAAAGTTTGAGCTTGCTGATGTAACACTGTGCCGCTGAGCACTACTTGCATCCGGACATAAGCCTGACGGTTAAGACCTGCTTCTTGCTGCATGCTGCGATGTTCTATGCTGATAACAGTGTGCGGGATCCCCGCCGGACTTTCACTGCGTTCAGGGTGCCGACAGACGGCGCCGCTGAGCACGATGAGATTGTCCATACGTCAACTTACTCTTCGTTTGCTACATGCTCTTCAGTTTCACGAGGAGCACGCTCACGACGCTCATCACGTACCTTAGCCATAGGTGATGGCTCAACTACGGCACCATTAGTGCGCATAATCAGGTTACGTAAAACCGCATCGTTATAACGGAAGTTAGTTTCCAGCTCATCAATCACTGTTTGTGGTGCTTCCACATTCATCAGCACGTAGTGTGCTTTGTGCAGTTTTTGGATTGGGTAAGCCAGTTGACGACGGCCCCAATCTTCTAAACGGTGGATAGTACCGCCCGCTTCTTTGATTGAGCCGGTGTAGCGCTCGATCATACCAGGCACTTGCTCACTCTGATCAGGGTGAACCATAAAAACGATTTCGTAATGACGCATTGTAGCTCCTTACGGTTAGTAAGCCTCGGGTGAGCTCGGCCGGGCTCGCATAGAGGCAAGGAACGTTAGTGTATGGCCGAAGGTCGCGTATTTTACGGAGTTAGCGGGTAAATAACAAGCAGAATATACTGGGGTAGTTAACTTCGCTGGCGAACCGCTTCAAATAAACAAATCCCGGCGGCTACCGACACATTCAGGCTAGACACAGTACCAAACATAGGTATTTTTACCAGGCTATCGCAAGTTTCGCGGGTTAAACGGCGTAAACCCTCACCCTCGGCACCTAACACTAAGGCTAAGGGGCCTTTAAAATCTGCCTGATAAATACTGGTCTCGGTTTCGCCGGCGGCGCCTACTACCCAGACCCCGGCTTCTTGCAACTCACGCAAGGTACGGGCTAAATTGGTCACGGTAATAAAAGGCACCGCTTCAGCAGCCCCACAGGCCACCTTGCGCACTACTGAAGTGAGCTTGACCGAACGATCTTTTGGCGAAATCACCGCATGTACGCCAGCGGCATCGGCACTACGTAAAATAGCCCCTAAATTATGCGGATCGGTAATGCCATCCAGCACCAGCAAAAACGGTTTATCTTTTTGTTCGAGAAGCGTAGCGAGATCGCTTTCATTGCCACTGCTGGCTAAACGGGCTTTGGCCACTATGCCCTGATGCTGGCCACTGACCATATCATCCAGGGTTCTGCGGTTACAAAACTGCACCGAAATCCCCTGTTGCCGGGCTTGCTGAATAAGCGGTTGCATGCGTTTATCTTCGCGATCTTTTAGCACAAACAGCTCTAAAATATCTTGTGGCGCCCGGGCCAATAACGCATTTACCGCGTGAATACCAAATACAAAATCTGCGCTCATAAATCGCTTGTTCTCATTAACAGTGTGTTGTGCTTAGCCGCCTTGTAGCGGCTTAAGCTTTTTTGGCCCGACGCCGCGGTTTTTTAGTGCCACTTTTAGCCGGCTTGGCTTTATCACTGGTTTTAGCCGGGTGACTATTTCCGGATTTTCCAGCCTTGGCCTTGCCGCCTTTATCCGCAAAAGCGGCATCACGGCTGGCTTTGACCGCCCGGCCTGATACCGCATGCTTAGGCTCACCGACCACCGCCAAATCAATTTTGCGTGACTCCAGGCTTACTGCGACCACCTGCACCTTGACCTGATCGCCCATGCGATAGCTGACACCACGATGCTCACCGGTTAAGACCTGCCGCTCAGCATCAAAATGATAATAATCATTTTGCAGCGAAGTCACATGCACCAGGCCTTCAATGTACAGATCGCTCAAGCGCACAAATAAGCCAAAGTTAGTTACCGTAGAGACCACGCCATCAAACTCAGTCCCCAGATGGTCTTGCATGTATTCGCATTTCAGCCAATCTGACACCTCACGGGTAGCATCATCGGCCCGCCGCTCGGTCATGGAGCATTGCTCGCCAAAATGGCTGATTTCTTTTTCGCTGTAGGCCCGCTCGCCGGTGACGCTTTGGTTTTGTTTATGCAAAATGGCCTTAATGGCCCGGTGCAATACCAGATCCGGATAACGGCGAATTGGCGAGGTAAAGTGCGCATAGGCTTCTAATGCCAGACCAAAGTGGCCCTGATTATCGCCCTGATACACGGCTTGCTTCATCGAGCGCAGCATAGTGGTTTCTATCAGCTCACGATCTGGCCGGTCGGTGAGCGTGCTTAATAGCTGCGTCAATTCCAGCGGCGTCGGCTCAGCTGAAATATCAGCACTGATACCCAACTCGGCTAAAAAGCGCCGGAAATTGGCAAAACGATCGCCATCAGGCCGTTCATGCACCCGGAATAACGCCTGTGCTTCATGTTTTTCAATAAAGCGTGCCGAGGCCACATTGGCCATGATCATACATTCTTCAATAATTTTGTGTGCTTCGTTGCGATGTACCGGCACAATTTGCTCAATCTTGCGATGGCTGTTAAAAATAAAACGGGTTTCAACCGTTTCAAATTCAATGGCCCCACGTTGCGCACGTACCTTAGCCAGTTTTTTATAAAGGCTGTACAAGGTTTCAAGATTGCTCAGATTGGCTTCATATTGCTTACGCAGCTCAGGATCACCCTGTAAAATCGCATGCACTTTGTTGTAAGTAAAACGGGCCGCCGAGTGCATCACCGCTTCATAAAACTGGTAACTCTCTAGCTTACCGCTGGCACTGATATGCATTTCAGCGACAAAGCATAAACGATCAGTATGCGGATTCAGCGAGCAAAGGCCATTGGATAACGCCTCAGGCAGCATCGGCACTACATGGCTGGGGAAATACACCGAGTTGCCGCGCTCCAATGCGCTTTTGTCCAGCGCGGTGTCAGGTTTAACATAGGCGCTGACATCGGCAATGGCGACCCACAGCTTCCAGCCACCATTGTCTTTCGCTTCTGCATACACCGCATCATCAAAATCGCGGGCATCTTCGCCATCTATCGTCACCAGCGGCAGCTGAGTTAAATCTACCCGGCCTACTTTGGCCTCTGCCGGCACTTCAGCGCCATATTTTGCCACCTGGCTTAACACCGCATCTGAAAATTCGTGTGGGATCTGATGATTACGAATGGCGACTTCAATTTCCATACCCGGCGCCATATGCTCGCCCAGTACTTCAATGACCTTACCAATAGCACCGACCCGTTTTGACGGGCGCTGGGTAATTTCGACTAACACCACCTGACCATGCCGGGCTGCGCCCTGCTCGCCATCGGGGATCATCACATCCAGCGTGATACGTGGATCATCTGGCACCACCACGCAGAGCGCAGCGTCTTTATAATAGCGGCCAACAATAGGCTCAGAGCGTGGTTCCAGCACCCGCACTATACGGGCTTCTATTTTATCTTTGCCTTTCATCGAGGCGGCTGTGGCCAGCACTTTGTCGCCCGGCAGTACCCGCTGCATTTCATGGTAAGGTAAATACCAGTCAGCGCCGCCCTGCTCCAGCTTTAAAAAGCCAAAGCCTTCACGATGGCCCATCACTGTGCCTTTAACCAGATCCATATGATCTACCAGACCATAACGTTTCGTCTTGGTAAAAATGAGCTGACCATCACGCTCCATTGCCCGCAGCCGTTTTTTTAGCGCGAAAATAGTATCGTCATCGGTAAGGGCTAACTCAGAAACCAGTTCTTCAAAGTAGGCAGGTTGCTGCCGTTTTTCGATATGCGCCAGAATAAACTCGCGGCTGGGGATAGGGTTTTCGTATTTTTCTTGCTCTCGCGCAAGATGCGGATCATTTACCGTCATTAATTTAACTTAGTTTTCCTTAAACATAGATTGAGTGTAACAGCTGGCAGCTGAATTGGATCACTTCATTTCACCGGTTGGCGGGCATTGTTTACTACCCGCTCAGGCATTTTTGCTGCCAATTGTTGTTTTAACTGGCTTATTCTAGCATGGGTTGCGGCATCAGCGGTAATAGCATGATGTAACCAGCGATAGCTTTGTTCGTAATCAAGTGGGCTACCATAGCCATCAGCAAGAATTTGCGCCAGCCGGATTTTTGCATTCAAATTGCCCACTGCCGCCGCCTCGCGCAGATATATAATGGCTTTATCCATGTCCTTTTGTACAAAGCGACCAATATGGTAATAACGCCCTACTTGCTCCAGCCCTTCAGGCAAACCTTGCGCGGCCGCTTGCAGCATCAGATCCCAGCCACGCTCAATATTGCGTGGCACGCATACCGCATAGGCTAACATATCGCCATATAGATACTGATAAGCCGGTAATTTCATAATATCGGCTCTGGCTTCAATATCGCGCACCAACTGGCACTCGTCAGCTTGTACCCGGCGCAAATGGCTGTTGGTTTTAATTAAGTCCAATAGCTCATCCTGGGTATAGAGTTGCACTGCATCCAGTTGTTGTGCCTGGCTGGGGCCAGCCAGCCCCAGAGCAACGCTGAACAAAGCCGCCGGTATCAAGAAGTTTCTTAAAAGATCATTCATAAGCTCACGCCAAAAAGTTGTCAGCACGCTGTCATTACCTAATGTGCTGCAATTTTCAAACCAAAATTACTGCTCATTATGCAAACGCCAGGCCGGCTGATTGCGGGCCGAGCCGGTAAATACCGCTTCACCTGCTGTCATGCCAGTACTACTCGCTACTTGGGGGCAACTGCCATGTTCAATATAGTACAACGCCGCGGCGAATAGATTATCGTTTGCCACACCCCAGTCACCCGCAATATTAGGGGTTACCGCACAATTTGGCGCCAGGCCATCAAAGTAATCGCCAAAGCCCAATGAATTTACGGTCTGAAAGTTAATTGCAAATAAGCGATAATCTCCCACCCGCTCTGGCTGCTGGCCCACCGGCTTACCGCAGGTCGTCTGTCCAATTTGCACGACATCCACAAAGGGACTCAACGCATTAATCACCAGCTCGCTGGAGGAGCAACTACCGGGGGTGGTGAGTATCAGCACTCGGGGTAAATTTAAAACCGTACGACCGGCCCCCAGGGCAAAATTAGCACTGCTGTTTCGCTGACTGTTTTTATCGTTATAGCGGTATTCGACAAAGGTTTTTCCCTGCACCGCATTAAAGGCAATTTGTGAACTAAGTTGGTTGGCTACCCTGATCAGGCCACCACCGTTATAGCGTAAGTCCAATACTAACTCATCAATGTTTTGCGCGGCAAAAAAGCTAAAGGCCTGTTCTAACTCGGTTTCAGATAATTCGATAAAGGTATGAAATACCAGATACCCCACTTTTTTATCGCCCACCATTGAAACCGAACGTTGCATCACCGTATTGGTTCTGACCGAGCCTTTGGTAAAAGTGTCCAGCCGCTGCGTACCGTTACTTTGTTGCCAGCTGAATTGCCGGGCGATGCCCGGTTGATTTGGCCCGTAGATATCATCATTGCTGACCCGACCGGCATCTAGCTCAGTTAACCACTCAGCGACGCTGATGCCCTCTATGGCGGTAATTTTATCACCGCGCCGCAGCCCTTGCTGAGCGGCAGAGCCGGAATCATACACATAGAGCACCTGCAGCGCGGTATCATTATCGACCCTTGTGGTCGCAAAACCAAAGCCAAAAAACACCGCATTGATGTATCTGTCCTGATACTCCTGCTCGCTGATAATAAAACTAAAGCGATCGCGATCCGCCCGCACCGCCCTGATAAAGGCGCTTGGATCACTAAAAGCAAGCGGATCGACACCACTTTTTAATTCCCGGTACCATAAATAATTGGCATTAAGGCGGCAAAGAATTTGACTGTTTAAATTACCTTCACCACATTGCACCTGATCGCCAAGATGACTATTACTGTCACCACAAGCAGATAACAACAGACAAATTAGTAATAAATAAAGGTATCTCATTGCAACCTCCTACTGTTTAACTACAGCTTAAAACAAAAACGCTGCCAAAGGGCAGCGTTTTTATACAGCAAATCTATTTAGATAGATGCAAAGATCGCATTATTCAAATGGATGTTTGAGTACTATGGTTTGTACACGATCAGGGCCAGTAGAAATAATATCTATCGGCACACCTGTAAGCTGCTCTAATCTTGCAATGTAGTTGCGGGCCGCTTGCGGTAAATCTGCCAACTGCTGCACAGCAAAAGTGTTTTCGCTCCAGCCAGGCATATCTTCATATACTGCTTCAACTTGTTCAAAACCTTCAGCTGCCAGGGGTGGCGTATCAAGTACTGAACCGTCCGGTTGACGATAGCCGGTACAAATACGTAAGGTTTCAAGACCATCAAGCACATCTAGCTTGGTTAAGCAAAAACCAGAAATACTGTTTAATTGCACAGCACGACGCACTGCCACAGCATCAAACCAGCCAGTACGACGCTTACGCCCTGTAGTCGCACCAAACTCATGGCCTTTCACGCCCAGATGCTCACCTACTGCACAACCAAGCTCTGTCGGGAAGGGACCGGCACCGACGCGGGTGGTGTAGGCTTTAACAATACCTAACACATAGTCCAGATAGCGCGGACCAAAACCACAACCTGTGGCCACACCACCGGCAGTAGTGTTAGACGAAGTCACATAAGGATAGGTGCCGTGGTCAATATCCAGCAAGGTGCCTTGGGCGCCTTCGAACATAATTTCGTCACCATTTTTGCGGGCTTTATCCAGCAAATCAGTGACGTCCACTACCATAGACTTCAATAAGTCTGCCATCGCCAGCGCGTTATCCAGCGTGCTTTGGTAATCCACCGCCTCAACTTTATAGTACTGAGTCAGAGTGAAGTTATGCAGCTCCATAATGGTTTTCAGCTTTTCAGCAAATAAAGCCGGGTTAAATAAATCCCCAACTCTTAAACCACGACGTGCCACTTTGTCTTCGTAAGCCGGACCAATACCGCGACCAGTGGTGCCTATAGCTTTGTCACCACGAGCTTTTTCACGCGCAACATCTAAGGCGACATGATAGGGCAGAATAAGTGGACAGGCTTCACTGAGCAACAGGCGCTGTTTAACAGGAACGCCACGCTGCTCAAGCATGGTCATTTCTTTTAAAAAGGCTTCGGGAGACAACACCACACCGTTACCGATCACACATTTGACGTTTGCACGCAAAATACCGGAAGGGATTAAATGCAGTACCGTTTTTTCACCGTCGATAACCAGCGTATGACCTGCATTGTGTCCGCCCTGATAGCGCACCACATAGCTGGCTTTATCGGTTAATAAGTCAACGATCTTACCTTTACCTTCGTCACCCCATTGAGTGCCGAGAACAACAACGTTTTTGGCCATGGTTCCTACATCATGGAAAAAATGAGGCGTGGATTCTAACAAATTGCCAAGCAAGTTTCAGCCGTCCAATACAAAAAAAGCCGCTTTTTTATGCGGCTTTTTGTAAGGCCATGATTTAAATATGTTTTAAGCAAGATAAATCAAACTGCTCCGCCAGTTGATACAATGCAAAACCAAAGCGTAAGCGGTTCGCACGATAATCCGTTTCAATACCTTGCTGTTGCAGCGCCGCAGCCAGGCTGGCCACCTGCTCGCTACTGTCTAAGCGAAAGGTAAAAAAGTGACCATGCTGCTGCACATCGGCACAAAGTAATCGCGCTGTGTTTATCAGTGGATGCTGCAAAGCAGCCAGCTGCGCTAAAAACTGCTGCTGAAGGCCTTGCACATACTGATGAATAACAGGCACTGTGATGCCTTGCCGGCTAAACAAGCTCAGCACAGCCTCCAACCGGTACAGGGCTGCAAAATCCATAGTGGCGCCGGCAAAGCGGTAACCGTCGCTTGAGTATTGAACTTGGGCCGTTTTATCGGCCGATAAAGTGCCGAACTCAGCAAACCACCCGGTATACAAAGGACGATAGTGATTATCAGCCGGCACCGCCATAAAACAACAGCCCTCTCCTGCCTGAGCATATTTATAACTGCCTGAGAGGTAAAAAATGCGCTCACTGATCTGCGATAAATCTGTGGGCACGGCCATAAAGCCATGGTAGCCATCAATGACCAACATGGCATCAGTACTAGCAGCTAACTTTTGCACAAAGGCGCTGAGATCGTTAATCGCTACGCCTGAATTAAAAAATACCTGGCTACAAAACACCATATCATAGTGATGGGCAGCAGCCGCCTGACAAAAGCGCTGTTCAAAGCTGGCGAAAGGCTCGGTGGCAATATAATCCACAGTAACGCTGTCCCACTCGGCCAATCGCTTTACCTGGCGGCTAAAGCTGTAAAACTCACTGTCAGTGGTCAGAATACGCAGTGGCTGTTGCCAGTCAAAGCAGCTTAACAAGCGCAATACCAGTTCATGGGTATTGGGTGCAAAGACAATTTGTTCGGGTTTGGGTAAGTTTAAAATATCAGCAATCAATTGCTGGGTATGCGGCACTCTTTCAGAGAAAATATGCTGCCATTTATGATCAACTAAACGAGCGCTGTCATCCCAATATGCCAACATGGCGTCACGGGTGACATCCGGCCAGTAATGATGCGAGTGACAGGCAAAGTGTTGCTTGCCGGCATTGGCTTGCAAAAATCGCTGATAAAGATGCTGGTACATAATTTTGCTCGTTTTAAGTTAGTGCAGCTTTTTGCAGTTCAGGTCTGTGTCTTAAGCAAAAAGGCCCCGCAGGGCCTTTTATCAATACAATACCGCTTTAGTTTTGTACTTTATCTGACTTCATATATTTGAAGAAGTCATTGTCCGGTTGTACTACCAGGATATCGTCTTTGCTGTTAAAGCTATTACGATAGGCTTCCAGACTACGGACAAAAGAGTAAAACTCAGCATTACGACTATACACATCGGCATAGACCCTGGCGGCTAAGGCATCACCTTCACCGCGGACAGATCTGGAGTTACGCTCAGCATCGGCCAGCATAACGGTAACCCGGGCATCGACATCGGCACGGATAATCTCAGATTGCTCACGACCCCGAGCTCTGTGCTCATCCGCCACGGCTTTACGCTCAGCGCGCATCCGGGCAAAAATCGACTCACTGATTTCAGTCGGTAGGTTAATTTGCTTAACCCGCACGTCTATCACTTCAATACCCAGTTCATTTGCCGCTAAAGCTGCTTGCGTCAACGCGCTTTGCATTAACTGCGTACGCTCACCAGACACAATCTCCTGAATGGTACGGGTACCAAACTCAGTCCGCAAACCGTTGTTGATGTACTGCTTTAACAGTACTTCAGCCTGCGTAGTATTACCGCCGGTAGACAGGAAAAAAGCACCGAAATCGCGAATGCGCCATTTTACGTAACTGTCGACCAGTAAGTCTTTTTTCTCTGCAGTAACAAAACGGTCTGCTGCATCGTCCAATGTTTGCACTCGGGCATCTAAAGTACGAACAGTTTCTATCATGGGGATTTTAAAATGTATTCCCGGTTCGTATATCACCACCTGATCTGCTGCATCACGCTGAATTTTACCAAACTGAATCACAATAGCCCGTTCACCTTCAGGCACTACAAAGAGTGCTGAAACAATTATCAGGCCAACAATAACCACTAATCCTATAATAAGATTTTTCATCACTTAGTTTCTCCCACCGCGAGTCGTGCCACCGCGAACATTATCCTGCCGTGGTGGCATGGTCACGGGATCTGCACTGCTACGGGCCGGTTGTGATGACGAACTGCCACTACTGCCAGCACCTTGCTTAATTAATTGATCAAGCGGTAAATACATAATGTTATTGCTGTTTTTCACATCAACTAACACCTTAGATGTGTTGCCATATACGTATTCCATGGTTTCCAGGTACAAGCGATCTCGGGTTACTTTAGGTGCCGCCAGGTACTCAGGCAGTAAGCGTTCGAAGCGGGCCACTTCACCCTGAGCTTTTAACACAATTTGCTGCTTGTAGGCTTCGGCTTCCTGCATAACGCGGTTAACCTGACCACGCGCACGGGGTTCAATTTCCCGGGCATAAGCAGTGGCTTCCTGTACAAAACGCTCCTGATCTTCCTGTGCTCTAATCGCATCGTCGAAGGCGTCACGCACTTCTTCTGGTGGCCGTGCATCACGGAAGTTAACATCAACCAGAGTTATGCCCATGTTGTAAGGTTCAATAATACCTTCCAGTTCCTGACGGGTGTTTTGCCGTACCACTTCGCGGCCACGAGTTAACACATCATCCATAATAGAATGACCAATAACAAAACGCAGGGCGGCATCCGTCGCTTCACGTAAACTGCGATCAGCATCCACTACCGAGAACAAATACTGCCGGGCATTGAATATGCGATACTGCACTTCAAAGGTGACCCGTACCAGATTCTGATCCTGGGTTAACATAAAACCATCAGCGCGCAGTGAGCGAACCTCTTGCACGTTGACCGGAATAACTCTGTCGATAAAAGTGGGTTTCCAGTGTATACCGGCGGTCACTTCAGTATGGTACTGGCCAAAACGCAAGATCACACCACGTTCGGCGTCTTTAATGGTATAAAAACCACTAACGCCCCAAACTAACAGGCCAACGATCAGCACTAAAATCATGGCAACAGAGAAACCGCCACCACCGGAGGAGGCACTACCGCTGCCACCACCACCAAAAATTCCACCAAATTTTTTGCCTAAATTGCGGAATACTTCATCTAAATCGGGTGGGCCTTGATCCCGACCACCTTGTTTCCAAGGGTCGTTATTCTTGCCATTATTACCCGGCTCGTTCCAAGCCATGTTTAACTCCATCTGAGGTTATTAATTCGCGTTAATGTATCAAAATTCTGGCGCAGTGACGATAAAGTTTTCCAACAGGCCGTCACTTTGTTTCACAAAGCGCCCCCATTGCCGCTGACTAAGCTGAATTAGCAACAGGCAACTACCATCATCCTGATAATGTTGATGCACTATGCATTGATGCTGATAAAAGCGCGCTTGCCAACTTGACTGCTCTGGTGGCAACAGCAGGGTATACTGCACATGTTGCTCAGATAACAGGCTGCTAATAGCTTGCTGCAGCAACTCCATGCCAGCACCAGATAGCGCTGACAGGTACACCGCCATGGGTAAACCCTGTTCATTGAGCTCTATACGTGCACTCAGCTCGGTTTGGTCAATTTTGTTGTATACCAGTAATTGCGGCACCTCGGCAGCGTCAATTTCTGTTAACACCAGCTGCACCTGTTGCTGGTTATCATCACGCCGCGGATCGGCCACATCTATCACATGAAGCTGTAAATCAGCATCGCGGGTTTCCTGTAAGGTCGACTTAAAGGCCGCCACCAGATCATGAGGCAAATGCCGGATAAAACCAACGGTATCGGCCAAAATGGCCGGGCCAAAACCGGGTAACTGAATTTTGCGCAAAGTAGGATCGAGCGTTGCAAATAGCTGATCTGCGGCGTAGACGCCAGCCTGGGTTAGCCGGTTAAACAACGTAGACTTACCAGCATTGGTGTAACCTACCACCGAAAGCACCGGTACTTCGGCTCGTTGTCTGGCGCGACGGCCTTGCTCTCGCTGCCGGCCCATTTTATCCAGCCGCTGCTTTAACGCCGCTACCCGCTCACGCAGTAACCGGCGATCGGTTTCTAAACGGGTTTCACCAGGGCCCCGTAGGCCTATACCACCTTTTTGCCGTTCAATGTTATCCCAACCACGCACCAACCTTGACGCCAGATGCTGCAACTGTGCTAACTCTACCTGCAGCTTACCTTCATAGGTGCGGGCACGCTGGGCAAAAATATCGAGAATTAAACTGGTGCGGTCGATTACCCGGGCCTGAACTAAGCGTTCAAGATTGCGAGTTTGGCTCGGTGACAAGACATGATTAAAAATCACGACAGTTGCCTGGTGCAAAGCAACAGCGTCGCTGATTTCCTGCGCCTTGCCTGAACCAATAAAAAATTTCGCATCAGGCTTACTGCGATTAGCAATGACAATGTGCAAGGTCTCAACCCCAGCAGAGCTGACTAACATTTTCAGCTCTTGTAAATCTTCAGACGAAGATTCCTGGGGAAAGTTTACGTGGACCAGGACAGCTTGCTCGGCGTGCTCGGCTAGATCAAACAAGCTGATAAACTCCTGTGTTTATTCCACATCCTCACCGTCACTTGAACCATTTGCATGGCTCAACATAGTATTAACCGCACGGGCTGGTACTACGGTTGAAATAGCATGCTTATAAACCATTTGGCTGACAGTGTTTTTAAGTAAGATCACAAACTGATCGAAAGACTCAATTTGACCCTGAAGTTTAATCCCATTCACCAAATAAATTGAGACAGGAATACGCTCCCGTCTTAAGGTGTTTAAAAATGGGTCTTGTAAAGATTGGCCCTTTGCCATGTGCCGAGTTCCTTTTTTTATTAGTCTGCTTAATATTGGTATTATTTTTTTTATTTCAAGTTGTTAACTTGAAAATATTTCCCTGCTTATCTAGCTTAGCGAACTTAAAACAGCTTGCAAGTTTTCGTTTAGTTCAGCCTCACTTTTTAACCAGTGTAAATTTGGCCAGCCCCTTAACCAGGTTAGTTGTCGCTTGGCTAACTGTCGGGTGGCGGCAATGCCTTTTTCTACCATTTGCCCGTAGCTGTGTTCGCCGTCCAGATACTGCCACATTTGCCGATATCCGACACAACGTATAGAAGGCAAATCAATATGTAAGTCGCCACGCTGCCTCAGCCATTGCACTTCTTGTTCGAACCCCTGCTCAAGCATCAGCATAAATCGTTCAGCAATACGTTGATGCAATATCGCCCGATCAGTGGGCGCTATGGCAAATTGGTGTACGCTAAACGGAAAAGGTTCCGTTTTTTCTGCGGTAAGCTTGGTTAAGCTTTGCCCGGTTAAACGATATACTTCCAGCGCCCGGTTAATCCGCTGCGGATCATTAGGGTGGATGCGCGCTGCAGCCACCGGATCTATATTTGCCAGTTGTTGATGCAGCGCGGCCCAGCCCTGCTCGCGGGCCTCGGCCTCAAGTTGCTGACGCACTGCAGCATCGGCAGCAGGCAATGCTGATATGCCCTCTAACAAAGCCTTAAAATACAACATGGTGCCGCCGACCAGCAGAGGAATCTTGCCGCGCTGATGAATGTCCGTAATCAGTTGCAACGCATCTTGTCGGAAATCGGCGGCCGAATAACTGCCAGCCGGATCGCGAATATCCAGTAAATGGTGCGGCGCCATGGTCAGCTCGGCTGCCGTTGGTTTAGCGGTACCAATATCCATGCCACGATACACCAAGGCGCTATCAACACTGATAATTTCCGCATTAAGCTGCTGACACAGTGCTATGGCCAGCGCCGTTTTGCCTGACGCAGTCGGCCCCATTAAACAAATCACTGGCAAGTCTGATACCTTCATGCTGTATGCTGCCTTAACCTTTCGATACTCTGAGAGATGTCCAGTTCAATAGCCTGAATATCAGCTGCCAGCGGCTCACAGAGCAGGCTGTTTAGTGACAGCTTAAAGTAGTTTATCAGTTGTTCAGCCGCCAGATAATGACCTGAAAGTAGCATAGACAACAGCTGTTTTGTGCTGTACAAAGCCGTCTGTTGCTCTGTTGATGCACCACTCTGCCTGGCACTTAACCAAGCAGGCAACAGCGGCAGCCACTGGTTTAGCGCAGTAGCGCGCAGCCAGGGTGGCATGGCTCTGACAATTAACATGGCATCCTGTAATAAAAAGTCAAACCCCAGCCTGGCGCATAAGTCGGCTTGCTGGGTCAGTGCCTCGGCCTCTGTTGCCGTTAAGCTGATGCGCAGCGGTAACAATAAAGGCACTGCCGTATCATCCGTTAACCAGCATGGTGCCAGCAAGGCAGCAAGCGACAACAGCCACAGCTTGCCAGCAGAGCTGACCACTAAAAACTGGTTTTCGCTGAGTAAATAGGCCGCTTGACTGCTATTGGCTGACGAAGGGCTATTGGCTGCTACTGTGTTCCTGGCTGACGCAGTAAGCGCGACAGCTCCCTGCTGCAATTGCCCCAGATAAACCAGTTGCGGCTCGACAGCTGCTGGCCCGGCCTGACGCGCACCGCTGCCGGCATAACCACTGGGGCTTTTCGTTGCATAACCATTGGCACTTTTAACTGCATAGCCGCTGGCACTTTGGCCCGAATAGCCTTTGCCGCTGTTACCTGCATAGCTACAAGGCTGTTCAGTCACATTATTGTCTGACTCAGTATGGCGCTTTACCGCTGCTGTACCAGGGGCTAATTGCGCCAGGGCATCACTCAGTGCATGCACCACAAAATCATGGACCAGCCGCGCCTGATGAAAACGCACCTCGTGTTTTGCCGGGTGCACGTTTACATCCACCTGTCGTGGCTCACAGCTTAAATACAGCACAAAGGCTGGCTGGCAATCCGGCGCCAATTGATCACCGTAAGCCTGGCGAATAGCATGGTTTAACAGCTTGTCACGCATCATACGGCCGTTGACATAGCTAAACTGACAGGCCGCCTGTGCGCCACACGCCTCGGGTGCCAATAGCCAGCCAGTTAAGCGTAATTCACCATATTCGTTGTCGATGTAGACAGCATCACTGGCAAAAGCACGACCACATAACTGGCTGATGCGTTTAAGTTTTTGCTCTGGGGTACTGGCAATGGGCAATTGCCTGATTTGCTGTTCGTTATGGCTCAAGTGCCAGCTAACATCAAAGCGGCTCAGCGCCAGGCGTTTGACCAGTTCATCAATATGGCTGAACTCGGTTTTGTCGGTGCGTAAAAAACGCCGCCGTGCCGGGGTATTAAAAAATAAGTCGAGCACTTCTATACTGGTGCCAACCGGATGGGCCGCGGGGCGAACCTGCACCGCCATATCGCGGCCTTCAGCCTGTGCTTGCCAGGCCGCCGTTTGCGCTTCTGTGCGTGAGGTCAGGGTAAGTCTGGAGACGGCACTGATACTGGCCAGCGCTTCGCCGCGAAAGCCAAGGCTACAAATGTTCTCAAGATCAGCAAGGTCAGTAATTTTACTGGTGGCATGCCTGCTTAACGCCAGCACTAATTCCTGCTCTGCAATGCCTGATCCATTATCACGCACCAGAATACGTTTGCTGCCGCCTTTATCGATTATAATGTCTATCTGGCTGGCGCCGGCATCCAGGCTGTTCTCTACCAGCTCTTTCACTACTGAGGCCGGTCGTTCTACCACCTCGCCGGCAGCAATCTGATTGGCCAGCTGTGGTGGCAATAATTGAATAGGCATCATTAAGGTATCCGCAGTACCTGACCAATGCGAATGCTGTCATTGCTCAGCTGATTATGCGTTCGCAACTCAGCCACGGAGACATTATAACGCTGTGCCAACACTGATAAGGATTCGCCCGGCTGCACCCTGTGCTCGCGGCTACGCTGCTGGGCAAATAATGAATCCGCCGGCGGCGCTTGCTGAAAATGCCGTTTTAAAGCAGTAAACAAGGATTGAGCCAACCGCGCCTGATGGCTGGTATTACGCAGTTGCTGCTCTTCTTGCGGGTTAGAAATAAAGCCCACTTCTACTAAAATAGACGGAATATCCGGTGAGCGCAGCACTCCTAAGCTGGCAGCCTGCGGCTCTGCTTTGTGTAAGCGGGTGATCTTGGCCAGCTCTGTCAGCACCTGATTGGCCGCTTGATGAGCGGTAACCATAGAGTGGTTCATCGATAAATCCAGCACGGTTTGCGCCAGATAACGCTCATTCGCTGCATCACGGATCACCTCGGCCACACCACCGAGTAATTCACCATGGCGTTCGGTTTGCTCCAGCATGCGGCCGACTTCAGTGGTGGCGCGGCGCAGTGATAACACCCAGACTGAAGCACCTCGCGGTTGCGGTGAGGTAAAGGCATCGGCATGGATAGATACCAGTAAATCAGCCTGCATGCTGCGGGCAATGTCGGTACGACGGTTGACATGGACAAAGTAATCACCGGTACGCACTAATAAAGCTTTCATGCCGGGTTCTTTATCAATCAGCTCGGCCAGACGGCGGGCAATCGGTAATGTCAGGTGTTTTTCATAGATGCCTGAGGGGCCAATAGAGCCCGGATCCTCGCCACCATGACCGGCATCAATAGCAATAACAATATCGCGCGCTGCACGAATGCTGCTGGGTGGCTGCCGCTGCACTCTGCTGTTTTCATCTGGTAAATCAATCACCAATCGGTGACCGTAAGGCGCAGTAGGCGTTAGCACAAACACATTGGCGTTAGTTTTTTTGCTTAAGTCCAGCACAATACGCATGCTGTTTTGATCACCGCTACTGCGGATATTACTGATCAACGCCGATTGACCGCTAATCGCTGGCAGGCTTGCACCGCCGCGGGTATGACTTAAATCAATCACCAGCCGTTCGGGGTTATCCAGCGTAAAGTATTTATATTCTGGCGCTGCGGCTAAATCAAACACCACCCGGGTGTTGTCCGGTGACGGCCAAATGCGGATTTGTTGCACCTGATTACTGGCAAGGCTGCTTAAAGACAGCAGCAGTAAAACCAGCAGCCAGGCGTGGCAAAGCACAGTATTATAGTTGTTTTTCATCTGTTAACGCCTTTAACAGCGTACTGCCTGCAGCGGAGATTGCCTGCAAACAGATAACACGCTGATCTGCCTGATAAGTTAAGTGTATGCTGAGATCGGCTTCAGGTAAATAACCCTGACCATGCTGCGGCCATTCGATCAGGCACAGGCTCTGAGCATGAAAATAATCGCGAACGCCCATAAAGGCCAGTTCTTCCGGATCCGTTAACCGATATAAATCAAAATGGTACAGCTGTAAGTCCCCCAACTGGTATGGCTCTACCAGAGTATAGGTGGGGCTTTTTACATTGCCGGTATGGCCACGTGCCTGAATAACGCCGCGACTGAAGGTAGTTTTACCCGCCCCCAGTTCGCCGTACAGATACACTACCATACCACCACTGAGCAACGGGGCAAGCCTGCTGGCCAATGCCAGGGTTGCTGCCTCATTACAGAGGGGTAAGGTCAGGCGGTCTGTCATAAGCTAGCTCTCCGGCACAGCGCGCAGTTGCTGTAAAAATATTGAATAACGCAATGGGGCTCATGTTAACAAATTAGTACCCGGCTGAGCCAGCAAAACCGTGGTTTCGACCGGGAATTTGGGCGTAAGTTCCACTGCCGCCGATAGTCAGCCTAAATGCAGTTATGTTACTGTAACGCTTTTATGATACGACTGGATGCTATGGCAACAGATTATCTTCAGCTAAGGGAGCAAATTAAGCAGTGGGCACGCGAGCTGGGGTTTGAGCAATGCGGCATCAGCGGCACTGATCTGAGTGCTGAGCATCCCAGGCTGCAACAATGGCTGGCGAATGGCTATCACGGTGATATGCAGTATATGGCCGAGCATGGCACTATGCGCGCTAATCCGGCCGAGTTATTGCCCGGCACCTTAAGGGTGATTAGTGTGCGGATGAATTACCTGCCGGCACAAGCTGCCTTTGCTACTAACCTGGCCGATCCCAGTCAGGCTTACATCAGCCGTTATGCACTGGGCCGCGATTATCATAAGCTGATCCGCAAACGCTTAAAGCAACTGGCTGATAAAATAAACGCGGCGGTACCTGGCCTGCAGAGCCGGCCTTTTGTTGATTCCGCACCGGTACTGGAGCGGCCACTGGCCCAGCGCGCTGGCCTGGGCTGGGTAGGTAAGCACAGTTTGTTGCTGGATAAAGACAGTGGTTCCTGGTTCTTTTTGGGCGAATTGCTGGTTAATCTGGCGTTGCCGGTAGATGCGCCACATCAGGGCGATTGCGGCAGCTGTGTCGCCTGTATCACCAGTTGCCCTACTGGTGCTATCGTTGCGCCCTATGTCGTCGATGCCAGACGCTGCGTGTCTTATTTAACCATTGAACATAAAGGCGAAATACCAGAAGAGCTGCGGCCGCTTATCGGTAATCGCATCTATGGCTGTGATGATTGCCAGCTGGTATGCCCGGAAAACCGTACCGCTCCCCTGACATTAGAAGCGGACTTTCAGCGCCGGGATCACTGGCGGGAGCAAAGCTTGCTGGCGTTATTTAACTGGAGCGAGGCCGATTTTTTAAAACATACTGAAGGCAGTGCTATTCGCCGCATCGGTTATCAGCGTTGGCAGCGCAACATCGCGGTGGCGCTGGGCAATGCGCCTTATCAGCCTGAGATTATCAGCAGTTTGCAACAGGCCAGAGCCAACAGTTCGGCACTGGTGCAACAGCATCTGGATTGGGCAATACAGCAACAACAACGTAAGCAATGGCAGGCAGGCAACCTGTTGCCGCGCAGCACTGAACGTTTAGTCAGAATTATCGAAAAGGGCTTGGCACGCGACGCCTGAGGCCATTTTTTGCTGCTGTGCCAGCCGAGCCCGCTCCGCTAAATGCGCCTGAGCGCGCAACAAAATCTGCTGCCGTGCTTGGTTATCCGCCTGATGCCATGCCAGAATATCCTGATAACTGCGGCCACAACCCAAACAATAATCCGCCTGATCCAGACAGCAGTTTCGAACACAGGGTGACTCAACCATGCAAAGCTCATGTTGGCAGAACTAAACCTTGTAACAGTATAGCCAGCTACAGGGCCGCGAAACAACTGAAAGCCAAAAACACAAAAAGCCGCTAAACGCGGCTTTTTGTTGAATTTGGAGCGAGTAACGAGGTTCGAACTCGTGACCTCGACCTTGGCAAGGTCGC